>NZ_JBFSRM010000022.1:0-89921 GCF_041465805.1 Vibrio sp. 10N.239.311.G01 | reverse complement strand
AGATGGTTCACTCGTTAAGCGGTGAACAACGCTTCATACGACCTCAGGTCGCACGAAAAGTAATAAGTTACTAAGTAAAAACAAAAACGCCGAACATAAGTTCGGCGTTTGAAATGTATCTAATACAGCTTTGAGCTCAAGCTATTTTCAACTCATGCTATACGCTGAATGATGCGCCACAACCACATGTTGTTGTAGCGTTCGGGTTGTTCACAAAGAAGCGTGCGCCTTCTAGGCCTTCAGTGTAATCAACCATGCCGCCCATTAGGTATTGTAGGCTCATTGGATCAACAACCAGCGTTACACCGCTGTTTACAATTGTAGTGTCGCCATCATTTACTTTTTCATCAAATGTGAAGCCGTATTGGAAACCGCTACAACCACCACCTGTAATGTATACACGCAGTTTTAGTTCTGGGTTTTCTTCTTCAGCAATTAGCGTTTGTACGCGGGTAGCTGCTGCATCAGAAAAAGACAATGGAATATTTATTTCGCTCACGACAACCTCTCTTACCTGTGTCAAAAACAACATGATACAAATCTAATTCGAGACCATAGTTGTTGAGTATTTTCTTATATTCCGGTGATTATCTAATACCTGACTGAAACGTTCAAGTATTCACCACAGGATCGGTCCTTTTACTGCTGTAAACTCGCCAATATCTAACAATTAAAACGTGTAACCACACAAAACAACCAGATTCGGGTGATTATCTGGGCGAAAGCATTCCTAGTTGGATTAGGGATAGGTACAATGCGTGCCAATTGGTCCGACAGTCAAAAGAGGATATATCAATGACCAAATCAGCAGAGCTGTACGAAAAAGCACAGCAAACCATTCCTGGTGGCGTAAACTCTCCAGTTCGTGCATTCAATGGCGTAGGTGGTTCTCCAATCTTCGTTGAACGCGCTGATGGCCCACTTATTTTTGATGCTGATGGTAAAGCGTATATCGATTACGTTGGCTCTTGGGGTCCAATGATCCTTGGTCACAACCACGCGGTTATTCGTGACGCAGTTATTGCAGCAGCTCAACGCGGCCTTAGCTTCGGTGCTCCAACCGAAACTGAAATCAAAATGGCTGAACTTGTATCTGAGATGGTTCCATCAATGGAACAGCTACGTATGGTGAGCTCAGGTACAGAAGCAACAATGAGCGCGATTCGTCTAGCTCGTGGCTTCACTGGTCGTGACAAAATTCTTAAGTTTGAAGGCTGCTACCACGGCCACGCAGACAGCCTACTTGTAAAAGCTGGTTCTGGCGCACTGACTTTAGGTCAACCAAGCTCTCCAGGCGTACCGGCTGATTTTGCGAAACTAACGCTAACAGCAACCTTCAACAATCTAGATTCAGTACGTGAAATCTTCGCAGCAAACAAAGGCGAGATCGCTTGTATCATCGTTGAGCCAGTAGCGGGTAACATGAACTGTATCCCTCCTGTAGAAGGCTTCCACGAAGGTCTACGTGAAATCTGTGATCAAGAAGGTGCATTGCTAATCTTTGATGAAGTAATGACAGGTTTCCGCGTTGCTGAAGGTTGTGCTCAGGCTTACTACAACATCAAGCCAGACCTAACGTGTCTTGGTAAAGTGATTGGCGGCGGCATGCCTGTCGGTGCTTTCGGTGGTCGTAAAGACGTGATGCAATACATCGCACCAACTGGCCCTGTTTACCAAGCGGGTACGCTTTCAGGTAACCCTGTTGCAATGGCTGCTGGCTACGCATGTTTGAACCTTCTACGAGAAGAAGGCAACGAAAAGCGTCTAGCTTCAAAAACTAAGCAGTTGGCAAAAGGCTTCAAGCAACTTGCTGACAAGCACGGCATCCCGATGCTAGTTCATCAAGTTGGCGGTATGTTTGGTTTCTTCTTCACTGACCAAGAAACTGTGACGTGCTACGAAGATGTAACTAAGTGTGATGTAGAACGCTTCAAGCGCTTCTTCCACCTAATGTTAGATCACGGTGTTTACCTTGCACCTTCAGCATTCGAAGCAAGCTTTACTTCTCTTGCTCATGGTTCAAAAGAACTTGATGCAACACTAGAAGCTGCTGACCGCTCTCTTGCGATCATTGCTGCTGAAAGCAAATAATCGAAAGCACTTTATAAGTCGCTAACCGATTGAATTTAGGGCTGCATTAAATGCAGCCCTTTTTATATATCGCGCTCACCAGCCAAAAAATATGACAGCTTATTTAGCCGTCGACTAAGGCTAAAGCTGAACCAAAAGCGATTAACGTTCCCAGAAAAGAAAAACCAACAACATCAAGGTACCGAGGAACATTCTGAACCAAGGGATCTCTTTTTTTGTTTGCTGTTCTTCGTCTTGGCATTTCTTATCTTTATTACAGCATCCCATTATCAAAACTCCTCATTGCTAACTCTCTGTTTTGCAGCCATTATAAACTCAGAACGCAAATATAGAGACCATTACCGTGTCAGAAAAACTCAAAATCAATTCCAGCCACTGGGTGATCATCATTGCCCTACTCGCGGCGGCTTATGCTTGTTACTTGCTTATCGAGCCATACGTTAACTCTATCGTGATGGCCTTTATCATTTCACTATTGATGTTCCCAATCCATGAGTGGCTTGAAAAAAAGCTCCCGAATAAAGAAAACATCGTCTCTCTGCTGTCTTGTATCATACTGACCTTCATTATTGTTATCCCTTTATTGGCAGTATTCGCAGCAATTGTTCAGCAAGGTTCTCTGTTCTCTCAGAACACCTACCAATGGGTAACACACGGCGGCATTCAGACTCTGTTTGCTCATCCGTTAGTGGTCAAAGCGCTGTCATTTGTGAATAACTACCTGCCTTTCGACAATATTGAGCCCCAAGCCATCGCACAAAAAGTCGGTGAGTTTGCGACCAGCTTTGGTTCTAAGCTAGTTGGTATCAGTGCCAAAATCTTAGGTGACGCGACCAATTTCTTGATGGATTTCTTCTTGATGCTGTTCGTTTTGTTCTTCTTATTAAGAGATCACGACAAAATCATCAGTGTGGTTCGTCATATTCTGCCGCTGTCTCGTAGCCAAGAAGACAAACTTCTAACAGAGATAGAACAAGTATCTAAATCAGCAGTAATGGGCTCATTCTTAACCGCAATCGCGCAAGGTTTTGCCGGCGGTTTAGGTATGTGGATTGCCGGTTTCCCAGGTCTATTCTGGGGTACTATGATGGGCTTTGCCTCTTTCATCCCAGTTGTGGGTACCGCATTAATCTGGATTCCAGCAGCAACCTACTTGTTCCTAACTGGTGATACCACGTGGGCGATTTTCCTAACGGTTTACTGTGTAGCGATTGTTGGTTCAATTGATAACCTTCTGCGTCCGCTGCTAATGCAAGGCAGTGCAGGCATGAATACCCTGATGATCTTCTTCTCACTATTGGGTGGTATTCAACTGTTTGGCCTAATTGGTCTTATCTACGGACCATTGATTTTTGCGATTACCATTGTCCTATTCAACATCTACGATGAAGAGTTTAAGGACTTTTTAAACCAGCAAGACAAGAGTTAACGAACTTGACGTCAACTTGATTGGCGAACCCGTATTAAACACTTCAAGCTTTGGGCGGATTATGCGAAAATCCGCCCTCATTTTTTGCTAACGATTCAACAGAGTGTCCTATGTCAGCTTATATTGCACCAAGCCAGATTGCTCAACGCCAACTCGCCTACTTTGAAGGCAAACATGTTTTAGTTGCCGGTGAGGCAGAAGACTTGTTCCCTGTTGAGTTAGCGAAGCATTGTGAATCTGTCTCTGTGTTTACTTCTAATTACAGCTACTACCGTCAATTAGAAGGCTACAACACCATCCAACGTTTTTATGGTGCGGAGTTTACCGAAGAGACTAAAGCCGACTTAGTGATGTTGTACTGGCCAAAAGCCAAAGCGGAAGCGGAATTTTTGTTGGCGATGCTATTTGCCAAGCTAGGCAAAGATACCGAGATCGTCGTGGTTGGTGAAAACCGTTCAGGCGTGAAAAGCATCGAGAAGATGTTTGCTCCTTACGGCAAAGTTGTTAAATACGATTCAGCGCGTCGTTGCTCTTTCTACTGGGGTCAATGCTTCGAGCAACCACAAGCGTTCAACCTGCAAGACTGGTTTAAGACCTACACGGTTAACATTGGTGAGCAATCACTTACGGTAAAAAGCCTTCCTGGCGTCTTCAGTCACGGTCAATTCGATGTCGGTAGCCAACTTCTGTTGGATACTCTGCCAAAACTAAAAGGCAAGGTACTGGATTTTGGCTGTGGTGCAGGCGTATTGGGCGCGGTGATGGCATCTCGTAACCCAGATATCGAGCTAGAAATGTGCGACATCAGTGCATTTGCCGTGGCATCAAGCCAAGCAACGCTAGAAGCGAATGGTTTAACGGGTAAAGTCTTCGCATCCGATGTCTATTCTGATACTGCAGAAGACTATCAGTTCATCATCAGTAACCCACCATTCCATTCAGGTTTAGACACTAGCTACAGCGCGACTGAGACCTTACTTTCTCAGGCTCCTAAGCATTTGAAGCGTTCTGGTGAGATGATTATTGTTGCGAATAGTTTCTTAAAATACATTCCAATTATTGAACAAGCGTTTGGAAAATGCGCGACTCTAAATAAGACCACTAAATTCGCGATCTATCACGCAAACAAATAACCTCTCTAGTACAGCGCAGGGTCATTATCTGCGCTGTCTGTTCATATTTTTGTCAAAACTCTATAAAAATGAGCTTTTGCACACGCTTTAAATACCACTTACTTGTCAAAGTAAAAAAACTCGTTAATTTCGTTAAATTGGAACCCGTTAATTCTATTCTCTGTACTTGTTTTCGCCCCTTTTAGCAGTACATCAAAGGAAAGTAGTACCCAATTTATGTTTAGATTCTATCGTAAGCAGAAGTTTAAGCGCCTTCAAAATACCCTAATGCTGGCATTTCTTGTCCTCAGTATTACCCCTGTGACACTTATCGCGATATTTTTCCTCCAATCGCACAGTCAGGATCTCCAGGAACAAAGCACCTCACACCTTGTTTCGGTTCGTGATACTAAGCAGCAGCAAATTGTCGATTACCTACAAGCTCAAGAATCCCAAGTGATGGGCTTTGTTCGCTCAGAATTGGCCAATGCCAGTGGCGGGCGATTTTATGGTTTGATCAATGCATTTCAACGATTGGGGTTAGATATTGACGAGGCACGCAGTAATGCACAGCAGCGCTATATTCAAGGCTCTGGCGATCAAATCAAAACGTCGATCCTCCCTGAATCCAGCAGCTTTATTGGCAGCGAGCGTTATCGCCTGCTCCACAAGCGCTACCATAATGCTTACCTAGAACTGCTTAAACGCTCTGATTTTGACGATATTCTCTTAGTTGATATCGACGGTAACGTCGCTTATTCCGTCTTTAAAAATGACGATTACGGCACCAATCTGCTGACAGGAAAATACAAGGACTCCAACCTAGGTATTACCTTTCAACGACTAGCCAAAGACGTAACCGACCGACGCAAATCTAACGAAGATTACACGCCGGTTATCGTTTCTGACTTTAAAGACGAGAATGGCAAACAGACCGCATGGCTAGGCGCACCTATCGTTCAACAAGGCTACCTACACAGTTACGCGATGTTTAGGCTACCAATCAACGGCATTACTAAGTTGATTGCGGATCTCAACAAGAGTTCGAATATTCAAACGCTGCTTGTAGGTGATGATCACCTGCCGCGTAGCCTTGCTCATTCACAAGAATCTATCAACTTGAGCCTAGATGTTGTCGATAAAGCATTGGCTGGCGAAACAGCGGTTGGCACCTTCGACAACACCCTAGATCAAGCGATCATCGCGGCATATACGCCAATTGAGCTGAAATACGCAACATGGGCTCTTGTCGTAGAGCTGCCAGAGAAAGAGGCGTTTGCCCGTATTCATCAGTTAGAAAAGATCTTCGTGATCGTGATGCTAACGGCGATCATTCTGGTAGTCGTTGCATCGCACTATCTGTCTAACTTCATCACATCCCCACTGCTTAAACTGACGTGGGCTGCCGAAAAAGTATCGGCGGGTGATCTCGATGAAACCATGATCAATACCGAGCGCAAAGATGAGATAGGCCGACTCGCGGTGAGCTTCGAAAGAATGCAGCGATCTATTCGTGAAAAAATGCAGCTCATCAAAAGCCAAAACGATGAGCTTGAGGACAACCTTAAGACCATTCAAAAGCAAAACGAAGAGTTACAACTGGCAAATAAACTCAAAGATGAGTTCTTAGCGACTACTTCACATGAATTGAGAACACCACTGCATGGCATGGTGGGTATCGCTGAAGCGTTGATATCTGGAGCTAACGGCCCTATTCCTGCTAATCAGAAATATCAGTTGGATATCATCATCAATAGCGGTCAGAGATTGGCGACCTTGGTTGATGATCTGCTTGATTATCACAAGATGCGCTATGGCAGCTTAGATATTAAGAAATCAGCCGTTGATTTGTCGGCAGCCACCAGCTTGGTCCTAGAGTTGTCTCATCACCTATTGGGCAATAAGCCAATCCGTATTATTAACCAAGTCCCAAGTGATTTAGGTCTGGTTTCATCGGATCCTCAACGACTTGAGCAAGTGATGTATAACTTGGTCGGCAATGCCATCAAGTACACCTCAGAAGGTAAAATTGTTATCTCTGCCAGCGTTATCGATAACAACATTCGTGTACAAGTTGTCGATACTGGCCAAGGTATACCGGCCGAGTACCTTGAGCACATCTTTGAGCCATTGATTCAAGCAGGCCAAGATGCGAGTAACTACCGCCAAGGTGCAGGGCTTGGATTATCGATCAGTCGTCAGTTGATCGAGCTAATGGGCGGTTCACTGTACGTTAGTAGCCAACCAATGCTCGGCACTACGTTTAGCTTTACCCTGCCCCTAGCTACTCAAGATGAGTTAGACAGTTACAACGAATCAGGTCACTACTCGCACTTCCAAGCGCCTGATTTAATTGATAACAGCCAACAAGAAAATAGTGTTATCAGTGAAAACCCAGATGGCCCGTTATTGGTTATCGCCGATGATGAGCCGGTTAACCTGCGAGTATTAGACAGCTTCTTGAAGTTAGAAGGTTATCGAGTACGTACTGCATGTGATGGCCCTGAAACCATTGAACTGATTGAGAAAGAGAAGCCAGAGCTGCTTCTACTCGACATCATGATGCCAGGAATGAGCGGCTATCAGGTTTGTGAAGCACTGCGTAAGCAATACGATCATGCTCAGTTGCCAATCATCATGCTAACGGCACTCAACCAAGCAGAAGACCGTGTTCGAGGTTTCGAAGCTGGCGCCAATGACTACTTGTCTAAACCGTTCAACAAACAAGAACTAGCGGCTCGAATTACAGCACATCTATCAGCAAGCAAAGCTGAACAAAGACGCCTTGAAAACGACCAACTGCAACTCGAGCTCAAACATAGAGCGATGGTTGAGGCTAACTTGTTAGAAACTCAAGGCCGCTTATTAGAGCAACTAGAATCGGCACCTGAAGCCATCATCTGTATTCGTGACGACCAACGTATTCGCTTTGCTAACGAAGCTGCGGCGAAGCTATTCAGACGCGGACAAGAACAACTTAAACGCTCAATGGCCGACGAGATCATTGCACCTAAATACCTTAAGGTAGAACAAGCCCACTACTGCGGTGATATTGATATCTATATAGACGATACACGTCAGCGCATACCAAGTGACATCCTTAAGCTGCCTGAAGGCTCAGGGCTCGACACCATGTATATCTTCAATGTAGGTGGTGGTGTTAACTCAAACCGAATCAATAACCTTGAAACGGCGGTTGAAGCTCTCTCTAGTTATGCCTTTGAAGGCGACAAAGATAAGTTGCAACAGTTGAAGGAGCTTGGCGGAGAATTTACTCGTCTTGCTGACAAGGCAACCGGTGAAGGTAAAAACAAGCAAGAGTTAATGCGTGAGGTACTGGTCGATGCGATGACGAATGCCATCATCTACTGGGAATCGGTGACTGGTGAAACCAAGTTTGCTTTCGCCGAGAAGAGTGGCTTGTGGCGCGTCTACTTAGACCGCAGTACGCTGCAAACTCGAACGCTAGACAAATACCTACGCGTAGAAACCCTACCGAAAACGCCTCGCTGGCGAACGGTACTGAGCTCAATCGAATTCATTCTGGAACACTGCAAAGAACAGACGCCAGAAAGAACCCATATTGAGATGCTGAGGGATAAACTTCAGAAACTACTGACCAGTTAAACCCTGAACCAACATCACGATACTTTGAATAATGGAGCCCACCTAGCGTGGGCTTTTTTGTACGCCTTATAATCACAAAAAGTAGAATCCCATCGCTTGCAACGCACTTTTTTTACGCCCTTAAACAAGGAAGAATTCACGCCAATCACGTACAGTGTGAGCTCGTAACCGTCAGTACTTTTCGTTCTATTCTCAATCATATCTGACCGTTATCTGACTCTTTGTTGCAGTTTGAGAAGCGAGTCACAACAGAACGGCAGATTTAATTTTCTAGGGAAATTTAACGTAAAACTGGCAAGTGACCGAGATCTACAATTATACCAACTTAGGGTAAAGCATTATAATAAAAAGCCTTTAAAGTTAGTGACCACTTACAACCTGCAAGAACCTCAAAACCAAATGCGAGTCACATCACCTTAACAATTGCGTACAAAAAACCACCAAAGCAACCTATTTTGACGTTAATGACGTGGGGTTGTGTGTTTTTAACGTTTTTGACGGGAAACGAGTTTGATTAATTCATCGATAAGGTGTTTTCTTACTCCTGCCAAAGGCCTACAGGCCACTCTTACCACTTCTCAGAATCAACGATGAATCTGGAGCAACGAAGAAGAGGTAGGCCTTTAACCAGAGTGTGTATCTACTAAACAATTTAGCGACAGATAACATTCAATCCATTAGTGAAATGAAAGCAAATAGTAAGGAACAGCTATGCTTGCCAATATAAAAAAAACAGCAATAGCAACAGCAATTATTGCAACTGCTACAACAGGTTTTGCATCAGTAGCAACCGCTGCAGAACGCAGTGAACTGACCGTTCACCCGAAAGAGTACACTACATTCGTACGTAACTTTAACCCGTACCTTGGTGCTACTAACCTACATACTACAACTGACTTCATGTATGAGCCGCTAGTAGTATTTAACGAAATGCACGGTAACACTCCAGTGTTCCGTCTAGCTGAAAACTTCAAGATGTCAGATGATCTGATGAGCGTTGTTTTCGACATTCGTAAGGGTGTTAAATGGTCAGACGGAGAAACTTTCTCTGCTGATGATGTTGTTTTTTCTTTCAACCTTGTAAAAGAGAAGCCAGAGCTTGACCAATCTGGTATCAACTCTTGGGTAACTTCTGTAGAAAAACTGAACGACAACCAAGTTAAGTTCACACTAACAGAAGCAAACTCAAACGTACCTTACGAGATTGCTAAAGTACCTGTAGTGCCTAAGCACATCTGGAAAGACGTTAAAGATCCATCAACGTTTACCAATGAGAACCCGGTAGGTTCTGGTCCATTTACAGAAATCGATACGTTTACAGCGCAACTATACATCCAGTGTGCAAACCCGAACTACTGGGATGCAGACAACCTAGATGTTGACTGTCTACGTGTTCCACAAATTGCGAACAACGACCAATTCCTAGGTAAAGTTGTAAACAGTGAAATGGACTGGACGTCTTCTTTCGTTCCAGATATCGATCGTACATACGCAGCAGCTAGCCCTAAACACCACTACTGGTACCCGCCAGCAGGTACACAGGCATTCATCGTTAACTTCAAGCACCCTGATGCAGCGAAGCATGAAGCATTGAGCAACGTTGACTTCCGTCGTGCTTTCTCTATGGCTCTTGACCGTCAAACTATCATCGACATCGCATTCTACGGTGGCGGTACTGTGAACGATTTCGCATCGGGTCTTGGCTACGCGTTTGAAGCTTGGTCTGATGAAAAAACTCATGACAAGTACAAAGGCTTCAACACTTACAACGCTGAAGGCGCGAAGAAGCTTCTTGCTGACGCTGGCTTCAAAGATGTAAACAAAGATGGTTTTGTTGACACTCCATCAGGCAAGTCTTTCGAACTAATGATTCAATCGCCAAACGGCTGGACTGACTTCAACAACACAGTTCAACTAGCGGTAGAACAGCTAAACGAAATCGGTATTAAAGCGAAAGCTCGTACACCTGACTTCTCTGTTTACAACCAAGCAATGCTTGAAGGTACATACGACGTAGCATACACAAACTACTTCCACGGTGCGGATCCATACACGTACTGGAACAGTGCTTACAACTCATCACTACAATCTGGTGATGGTATGCCTCGTTTCGCAATGCACTTCTACAAAAACGACAAGCTAGATGGTCTTCTAAACAGCTTCTACAAAACAGCTGATAAGAACGAGCAGCTAGACATTGCACACGGTATCCAGCAAATCATCGCTGCAGACCAAGTGACAATCCCTGTGATGTCTGGTGCTTACATGTACCAATACAACACAACTCGCTTCACTGGTTGGTGGAACGAAGAAAATCCAAAAGGCCGTCCAAACATTTGGGCTGGTATTCCAGAGCGTCTACTTCATGTACTGGACCTAAAACCAGTTAAATAAGTAATCGTTCAATCCTTGCGGCGTAACCTCTTACGCCGCTTATAAAAATCCCCACACTCTCAATTGAAAGTATGGCGCTAGTCGTCAGGGGATTTTTCGTTCCAAATTTCGCTAGGAGCGACCTGAATCCAGAAACAGGGAAACAATCTGGGTGAGTAAGGTGTGAGTTATGGGTTATTTTTTAAGACGTTTGTCATTTTATTTTGTCGCGCTATTAGTTGCTGCGACGTTAAACTTTATTATTCCAAGAGCAATGCCTGGTGACCCAGTTACCATGATGTTTGCGAACGCTTCTGTACAAGTTACTCCAGAGCGTATTGCTGCAATGAAAGAACTATTAGGCTTCGTTGATGGTGGCTACTTAGTTCAATACGTGGCGTACATGAAGAACATTCTTAGCTGGGAACTTGGTACATCAATTCAATTCTACCCACTTTCTGTAAACACACTGTTGGGTGGAGCATTCGGTTGGTCGCTTTTCTTAGCCGGCACCGCAGTTATTCTTTCTTTCTCGATTGGTTCAATCCTAGGTATTTTCGCAGCGTGGAAACGCGGCAGTAAGTACGATGCCTTCGTAACGCCAGGGATGCTGATTCTACAAGCCGTTCCTCAAGTTGTTATCGCGATGATTGCACTATTTACCTTTGCAATTGGCTTGAAGTGGTTCCCAACAGGGTATGCCTACACCGCTGGTACTATACCTGATTGGACAAGCTGGGCATTCATTAAAGATGTCGCTTACCACGCCTTCTTACCACTGTTCTGTGCTTCTGTTGTTCAAATTGGTGGCTTCCTAGTAAACATGCGTAACAACATGATCAACCTACTAGCCGAAGACTACATCACCATGGCGAAAGGCAAAGGCCTGAGCGAAAACCGAGTGGTATTCAACTACGCAGCTCGTAACGCGATGCTACCTAGTGTGACAGCCCTGTCAATGTCGCTAGGTATGGCAATCGGCGGTCAGTTAATTATCGAAATCATCTTTAACTACCCAGGTCTTGGCAGCGTACTTTTCAACGCAATTAACGCTCGTGACTACCAAGTACTGCAAGGTCAGCTGCTTATCATGACGCTATTCATGCTGTTCTTTAACCTAGTTGCAGACATGCTTTACGTTGTTCTTGACCCTCGTCTTCGTAAGGGTGGTAAATAATCATGAAAGACTTTTTAAAACTCATTTGGCGTAACCCGATGGCCCTAACAGGCGTCATCATCCTAAGTATTTTTATTCTTGGCGCGATTGCAGCTCCATTAATCACCAAACATGTACCAGACAAGCGTACAGGTAACCCACACGAATATCCTGGTTTCGTGGTGAAGTCTGCACAAACTAACCCTGATGGCTGGGTTGCTCAAAATCTAGCAGACGACCGTCGTACATTGATCATGTCTAAAAAGGCAGACCACGTACTAGGTACAACTCGTATGGGTCGTGACGTTTGGTCTCAAGTGGTATACGGCGCACGCGTATCTCTTGCTGTAGGTTTTGGTGCGGGTCTAACCGTATGTTTACTCGCAACTGTTATTGGTGTTTCTGCAGGTTACTTCGGTGGCCGTGTCGATGACGTTCTAACAGCCGCAATGAACATCATGCTGGTAATCCCTCAATACCCATTACTGTTCGTAGTAGCAGCCTTTATCGGTGAGGCAGGGCCACTCACCATAACCTTGGTTATCGGCTTTATGTCTTGGGCTTGGGGTGCCCGTGTTGTTCGCTCCCAAACCTTAGCACTGCGTGAAAAAGAGTTTGTAAAAGCCGCTGAAGTTTTGGGTGAATCTTCATTCCGCATCATCTTCGTAGAGATTCTGCCAAACCTTATCTCTATCGTTGGCGCAAGCTTCATCGGTTCGGTGATGTACGCAATCATGATGGAAGCAACCATCTCGTTCCTAGGTCTTGGTGACCCGAACACAATCAGCTGGGGCATCATGCTTTACAACGTTCAAACCTCTTCATCAATGCTGATTGGCGCTTGGTGGGAACTGCTGGCTCCTTGTATCGCACTGACACTACTTGTAACTGGCCTTGCTCTACTTAACTTCGCGGTCGATGAAATTGCTAACCCGCAACTGCGTTCTCACAAAGGCATGAAGCGTTGGAAGAAACTAGCAGCTCAAGACAAAGAAGAACGTGAACCAGAACTACCACCACAAAATGCACTTTGGAGCGGAGATAAATAATCATGTCTGAACCACTAATTTCTATCCGCAACTTATGCGTGGATTACATCACAGAGTCTGGCGATGTTCGTGCGTGTAACAACGTAAGTTTCGACATCGCTCCAGGTGAAGTCTTCGGCCTAGCTGGTGAATCTGGCTGTGGTAAATCAACGGTCGCTTTCTCTCTTATGCGTCTTCATAAGCCGCCCGCTTACATCAGTGGTGGTGAGGTTATCTTCAACGGTGAGAACATCCTTGAATACAGTGATGACCGTATGCAGTCGTTCCGTTGGAGCGAGATGTCGATGGTATTTCAGAGCGCGATGAACGCACTCAACCCAGTACTACCGATGGAAGAGCAGTTCTGTGACGTAATCATGCGTCACACCAACATGACTCGTGAGCAAGCTAAACAACGTGCTGAAGGTCTACTTGAAATCGTAGATATTCACCCGAGCCGATTGAGTGATTACCCTCACCAATTCTCTGGCGGCATGCGTCAGCGCTTAGTTATCGCTATCGCGTTAGCACTGAATCCAAAGCTGATCATTATGGATGAGCCGACAACCGCACTTGATGTGGTTGTGCAACGCGAAATCCTACAAAAGATCTATGCACTAAAAGAAGAATTTGGCTTCTCAATTCTGTTCATCACCCATGACTTGTCATTGATGGTCGAGTTCTCTGACCGCATCGGCATCATGTACTCAGGTGAGCTAATCGAAGTGGCTAACTCTCAAGATATTCTAGAAAACCCTTACCACCCTTACACCAAAGGGCTGGGAAATTCTTTCCCTCCACTGACAGGGCCAAAGACAAAGTTAGCAGGTATTCCGGGTAACCCTCTGAACCTGTTAGAGATCCCTGAAGGGTGTCGTTTCCAAGCTCGTTGTGACCGTGTACATGAAAAGTGTACCAAGGTGCCAACCAAGCTGCGTTCTATCGACCCGGGACATTTGTCTAACTGCCACCTGTACGGTGACCCAATAGTACAAAGGAAGCTATAGCTTGCACGCTGACTCAGCGTGAATAACGAACAAGGCGGCTCGACCGCCTAAAAACAAGCAAAGCGAATAACGATTCTGGAGACAATTATGAGCAAAGATTTCGGTCAATTATTGGTAGAAGGCAAGAATGTCGTAAAAGACTTCCCAATAAGCAGTACCACCATTCAAACCCCAATGATGCGTGCGATTAACGACGTGTCATTCAAGATGTACAAAAGCCGTGGCCTAGCAGTGGTTGGTGAGTCTGGTTCAGGCAAATCAACAACCGCAAAAATGATCGCAAAAATGTACGCACCTTCAGGCGGCACGATCGAATACAAAGGTCGTGATATCCAAGAGATCTCAAGCAGAAAAGATCTTATGCACTACCGTGAAGGCGTGCAGATGGTATGGCAAGACCCGTTTGGTTCATTGAACCCAACGCACAATATCTTCCACCACATTGCTCGACCACTGTTGATCCACAAGAAAGTATCTCCGGGCAACAAGAAAGAGCTAGAAGAACGCGTTTACGATCTTTTAGAGCAAGTAGGTCTCATTCCGCCAAAAGAGACGGCGAAGAAATACCCTCACCAACTGTCTGGCGGCCAACGTCAACGTGTCAACCTAGCCCGCAACATCGCGGTAGGTGCCGAAGTTGTACTAGCCGATGAGCCAACTTCAATGCTTGATGTATCGATTCGTGCCGGTGTTTTGAACCTGATGGAAGAGATGAAGTTCGAGAAGCAAATGTCTCTGCTTTACATCACTCACGATATCGCAACCGCTCGTTACATCGCTGAAGACCTTTCGGTGATGTACGTGGGACACATGGTGGAATGGGGCGATACCGATGACGTGATTGCTAACCCTCAGCACCCATACACCCAATTGCTTGTTTCGGCCGTTCCAGATCCTAAGAAGTCGATCCACGAGCAACTTGCAGGCAACAAAGGTGAGATTCCTCTGTGGACACCAGTATCAGCAGGCTGCCCATTTGCAGGCCGATGTACTCACGCAATGGATAAGTGCAAAGAGCAGCTACCAGGGGTTACGCAGCTCGCTGATAACCACTTTGTGCGCTGTTACCTACACGAAAGCTAAGCAATAAAACCCAAGTTAGGGTCTGCGGACCCTAACTATTTATATCCAAAACATTCAAGTACCTAGCCAATAGAAACTAGGACTGTCGGAGAATATTGATGCTGTTATTGACCAACCATATTGGCTATGAGTCCACAGGCCCGAAGCAAGCTATCCTACAAACTAAGAAAGCTCGCCTATCAAGCACTACGGCTCTACTCGTCTGTGCTGACAACCATATGACTGTCGGAAATTTTGATGTGGTTAAACAAGGCCGCGTAGCAAATTGGCATCAAGGGCAATTCTTCACTATTGATTTCAGTTCAGTCACTGAATCTGGTCGCTACTACCTACGTTTTGACAACCTGCGTTCAGAAGTATTTGAGATTGGTAGCAACCTATTAATGAACCACACGTTTTCTGATGTGCTTCATTACTTTAAGTCACAACGCTGTGGCGGTATTTTCGACAAAAAAGATCGACAAGCACAAATTCTAGGTACCGACCGATACGTCGATGTCCACGGTGGATGGTATGACGCATCAGGTGATGTCAGTAAATATTTTAGCCACCTGTCTTATGGTAACTACCTAAACCCACAACAAATTCCGATGGTCGTTTGGAACATGCTAAAAAGCGTACGCTTGACTAGCCATAACCCAGACTTCCCGAAATTCTCCATGACTCGTCTAACGGAAGAGGCTCTGTTCGGTGCCGACTTCTTAGTGCGTATGCAAGACGCTGACGGATACTTCTATATGACGGTATTCGACAAATGGAGCAAAGATATCAACCAACGCGATATCTGCGCTTATGCGACTCAAGAAGGTCATAAATCAACGGACTTACAAGCGGGCTACCGACAAGGTGCAGGTGTTGCTATCGCAGCATTAGCCGCAGCTTCTGAGCTTGAAATCTCTGGCAGCTACTCGAGCCACACATACCTTGAAATGGCGGTTAAGGGTTACTGGCATCTAAAAGAGTACAACCTCCAGTATCTAAACGATGGTGAAGAGAACATCATCGATGAGTATTGCGCCCTACTCGCAGCCAATGAGCTGTATCGCGTAACACAAGACCAGCAATACCTATCAGAAGCAAGAACTTGGGCGACTCGTTTAATCTCTCGTCAGCAATCCGATGATTCATTTGAGCACTTCTGGTCGGCAAACTCTGATGGCTCTCGTCCATACTTTCACGCAGCTGAAGCCGGTCTTCCTGTGATTGCACTATGTGAATACATCGACAATGAAACCGATGCTGAATTAAAAGAACAGGCGCGCACAGTTGTTGAACAAGCTTGTCAGTTCGAAATCAACATCACCGACAAAGTCACCAACCCATTTGGCTATCCAAGACAATACGTAAAATCTATCGATGGTGATAAACGTGATGCCTTCTTCGTCGCTCAACAGAACGAAACCGGTTACTGGTGGCAAGGCGAGAACGCACGCCTTGGCTCACTCGCAACCATGGCTTACCTAGTTCAACCGCACATTAAAGATAGCGAGCTTCAAGAGCGCTTAATCCAGCTTTCACAAAATAGCCTTGATTGGATCTTGGGCCTCAACCCATATCACATGTGCATGCTCGATGGTCATGGCCATAACAACCCAGACTACCTACCTCAGCTTGGTTTCTTCAATGCGAAAGGCGGTATCTGTAATGGCATCACGGCTGGTTTTGAAGATGAACAAGACATTGCGTTCAACCCTCCAGCACAAAAAGATGACATGCTTCAAAACTGGCGCTGGGGCGAACAATGGATCCCTCACGGCGCTTGGTTCCTATTAGCCACAGCGGCACAGTTCAGCTTCCTAGCTCAGCGTAAGGAGCAATAATAATGACTCTTTACTACGTAGGTATTGATGGTGGTGGTACTTCTTGTCGTGCTCGTATTCGTGACGACCAAGGCAAATTGATTGGTGAAGCGAAAAGTGGCAGTGCCAACATCCTTTTGGGTGTTGATGTTGCGATGAGCTCAATTATTGATGCCATTACAAAAGCAGCACAACAAGGGCAACTCAACTCAGACCATTTTTCAAATATGCATGTTGGCCTAGCACTGGCTGGCGCTGAGCAAAAATCAGCATGGTTCGACTTCATGGCTCAACCACACCCTTTCGCAAGCATGACACTAAATACCGACGCTTATGGCGCTTGCATTGGTGCTCACAATGGCCAAAACGGCGCAATCATGATCGGTGGTACGGGTTCTTGCGGTATCTTCCTAAAAGACGGTGAGCAATATGTGGTTGGCGGTCGTGAATTTCCGATTTCAGATCAAGGCGGCGGCGCAGTCATGGGCTTACGTTTGATTCAACAAGTCTTGCTTGCAGAAGACGGTATTCGCAACAAAACCCCGCTGACTCTACATGTGATGAATCACTTTAATAATGATGTGGATGCCATTGTCGAATGGTCAAAAGGTGCTATTCCAAAGGATTACGGTCAATTCTCACCAGTTATTTTTCAACTCGCTAACGAAGGTGACGAACTGGCTATCGATATGCTCAAGCAAACCGCGGCTGATATCGAAATGTTTGTCTTAGCACTGCATCGAAAAGGCGCTGACAAGGTGTGCTTAATGGGAAGTATCGCTGAGCGTATTCTCAACTGGCTATCACCACCAGTACAACAATGGATCGTTAAACCTCAATTCGACGCTATTGAAGGCGCATTGATGTTTGCCGGAAAACCACAACACAACTTGTATCAACAGGCTTAGCAGGGAAGTTATATGAATTATCGCATCGACTTAGCTGTTCTTTCTGAACAAAAAAATAACTGCCGATTTGGCCTTACGGTACATAACTTAAGTGACCTCGACGTAAAAGATTGGTCTCTGCACTTTGCATTTGATCGTTTCATCCTTCCAGAGAGTTTATCGCAAGGAGAGCTGACTCAAGTTGGCAGCTTTTGCTCATTCACACCAAGTTCGTCAGTGTTAAAGGCCAACAACCATTACTACCTTGAATTCAGTATTCAAAGCGCACCATTCCGCTTCTATTCTGATGGCCTTAACGATGCCTTTATCCAGTCACATAATGATGGAGAAACATCGGTACTGCCTGTCGCGATATCACCCATAGTACTGGCTTCGCCATACCGTGAACGCAATCAAATACCTGAAGTTAACGCTGCTGAGATTGCATTGATTCCTCAGCCTAATCAGATCGAATTTCAGCAAGGTAGTTTCGCGCTAAATAACTTCGCGCTAAATAACGACTGCAGAATTGAGGTTCAATCTCATCTTGCTGATAAGGCAGTCTCTTGGTTCCAGCAAGAGTTGCTCTCGACCTTTGAGCTGTCTCTTTCGACCGCGCTTTCAGCTGAACTTTCAAAAGACGAAAGCGGCAACATTCTATTTCGCAGCAACCCGACGTTAGATGAAGCCGAATACAAACTGACCATCACTGCACAACAGATTATTGCTGAATCAGGCAGCCAGTCGGGCTTTACACACGCTGTGGCAAGCTTGATTCAACTAGTTCAACAACTGGACGCAGAGAACTTCTCTCTACCATGTTGCAAGATAGCCGACCAACCGCGCTTTAAGTACCGCGGCATGATGTTGGACTGCGCTCGTCACTTCCACTCAGTAGAGCAAGTGAAGCGTTTAATCAATCAACTGGCGCACTACAAGTTCAACGTATTTCATTGGCACCTAACTGACGATGAAGGTTGGAGAATTGAGATAAAGAGCCTGCCACAGCTAACAGAAATTGGCGCTTGGCGTGGCCCTGATCATGCACTAGAGCCGCAATATACCCACATTGCGGAAAACTACGGCGGCTTCTACACGCAACAACAAATTCGTGAAGTCATTGAATATGCAGAGCAACGCAGCATCACGGTGATCCCAGAGATCGATATTCCGGGACACTGCCGTGCCGCAATCAAATCACTGCCTGACATGCTGGTAGAGCAAGCGGATACCACTCAATACAAGAGCATTCAGCACTACAACGACAATGTACTAAACCCAGGTTTGCCCGGTACTTACCAATTTCTAGATGCAGTTATTGAAGAAGTCGCAGAGCTATTCCCGAGCGAATTGATTCACATGGGTGCAGACGAAGTGCCACCCGGTGTGTGGACCAACAGCCCTGCTGCTCAAGCATTGATGAAAGAACACCAGTACCAAGACAGCAAAGACCTACAAGGCCACCTATTCCGCTATGCCGAAAACAAGCTTAAGCAACTCGGCAAACGCATGGTCGGCTGGGAAGAAGCACAGCACGGCGACAAAGTGAGTAAAGAGACCATCATCTACTCATGGCTCAGTGAAGAAGCGGCTGTCAATTGCGCTCGCCAAGGCTTTGATGTGGTGTTGCAACCTGCACAGTTTACCTATCTCGACATGACCCAAGATTATGCACCGGAAGAACCGGGCGTAGATTGGGCTGCCGTTATCCCATTAGAACAAGCTTATACCTACGAAGCACTTGCTGAGGTATCCGACACCGACCCAATTCGTAAGCGGATCCGCGGAATTCAGTGTGCTCTATGGTGTGAGATCGTCACCAACCAAAAGCGTATGGATTACATGGTATTCCCAAGAATTAGCGCTTTAGCTGAAGGATGTTGGACACATAAAAACAACCGAAACTGGCTAGATTACCTATCTCGCCTAAAGGGGCATCTGCCATTACTCGACAAACTCAATGTTGATTATCGCAACCCTTGGAAAGCTCAATAAAACAAACCAAAGCGACACTCATATCGAGTGGTTCCTGACTCAAATTAAGGTGCTCAGTTAGATACGACTCAGCATCACTATTTAAAAATTAGCTGCATAGATGCAGTTTGTTAAAAAGGAAATGACAATGAAATACGGCTATTTCGATAACGACAATCGCGAATACGTCATCACTCGCCCTGATGTACCAGCACCTTGGACAAACTACCTAGGTACTGAAAAGTTTTGTACCGTGATTTCGCACAATGCGGGCGGTTACTCGTTCTACAATTCTCCGGAATACAACCGTGTTACTAAGTTCCGTCCAAACGGCACCTTTGACCGTCCTGGACACTATGTGTACCTGCGTGATGATGAGACAGGTGATTACTGGTCTATCTCTTGGCAACCAGTGGCAAAGAGCCTAGATGAAGCGAACTACGAAGTTCGTCACGGCCTGTCATACTCAAAATTCAAATGTGAATACAGCGGCATTACCGCAACCAAGACGCTATTCGTACCTAAGGGTGAAGATGCAGAAGTTTGGGACGTTGTATTAAAGAACAACACTGACAAGCCACGTACTATCAGCACTTTCTCGTTTGTTGAGTTCTCTTTCAGCCATATTCAATCAGACAATCAAAACCATCAGATGTCTTTGTACTCTGCGGGCACGTCTTACCAAGAAGGTGTTCTGGAATACGACCTGTACTACAACACTAACGACTTTGAAGGCTTCTACTACCTAGCTTCAACTTTCTCACCAGACAGCTACGATGGCCAACGTGACAACTTCCTTGGTATGTACCGTGATGAAGCAAATCCAATTGCGGTTGAAAACGGTAAGTGTTCTAACAGCGCTCAAACTTGTTACAACCATTGTGGTTCTCTGCACAAGCAATTTACGATTCAACCCGGTGAAGAAGTTCGCTTTGCGTATGTACTCGGTATCGGTAAAGGCAACGGTGAACGCCTACGTGAGAAGTACCAAGACACAGCAAACGTAGACGCCGCTTTCCAAGGCATCAAAGATCACTGGGACGAGCGTTGCAACAAATTCCAAGTTAAGTCGCCAAACGAAGGCTTAGACACAATGATCAACACGTGGACGCTATACCAAGCGGAAACCTGTGTGGTTTGGTCACGCTTTGCATCATTCATCGAAGTTGGCGGTCGTACTGGTCTTGGTTACCGTGATACGGCTCAAGATGCTATTTCAGTACCCCATGCCAACCCACAAATGACCAAGAAACGTATTATCGACCTGCTTCGCGGCCAAGTGAAAGCGGGCTACGGTCTACACTTGTTCGATCCTGACTGGTTCGATCCAGAGAAAGCCGACGTTGAGCCATCAAAATCACCAACAGTTGTTCCAACACCGTCAGATGACGACAAGATCCACGGCATTGAAGACACATGTTCTGATGACCACCTATGGATCGTTCCGACCATTATCAAATACGTAATGGAAACCGGTGAGCACGACTTCTTCGATGAAGTGATTCCATACGCAGACGGTGGCGAGGCGACAGTTTATGAACACATGAAAGCGGCACTGAACTTCTCTGCTGAATACGTGGGTCAAACGGGTATCTGTAAAGGCCTTCGTGCTGACTGGAATGACTGTTTGAACCTAGGTGGTGGTGAATCTTCAATGGTTTCATTCCTACACTTCTGGGCGCTACAAGAATTCCTAGATCTTGCTAAGTTCCGTAATAACGATGCTGATGTTGCGAAATACACTGAAATGGCAGCTAACGTTCGCGAAGCGTGTGAAACGCACCTTTGGGATGACGAAGGCGGCTGGTACATCCGTGGTCTAACTAAAAATGGCGACAAGATCGGTACCGCTCAACAAGCTGAAGGTCGTGTACACCTTGAGTCAAACACGCTAGCCGTTCTATCTGGTGCTGTATCTCAAGAACGCGGTGAGAAAGCGATGGACGCTGTTGATGAGAACCTTTTCTCAGAATACGGCCTACACCTAAACTCTCCTTCATTTGCAACACCAAACGATGATATCGGTTTCGTAACTCGCGTTTACCAAGGCGTAAAAGAGAACGGCGCAATCTTCTCTCACCCTAACCCATGGGCCTGGGTAGCAGAAGCGAAACTAGGCCGTGGTGACCGTGCGATGAAATTCTACGACGCACTGAACCCATACAACCAAAACGACATGATTGAAACGCGTTACGCAGAACCATACTCGTACGTGCAGTTCATCATGGGTAAAGATCACCAAGACCACGGCCGTGCAAACCACCCTTGGTTAACCGGTACCTCTGGTTGGGCTTACTTCGCGGTAACCAACTTCATTCTTGGTGTTCGTACAGGCTTTGAAGGCTTAACGGTTGATCCTTGTATCCCGACTGATTGGCCAGAATTCGAGGTTACTCGTCAATGGCGTGGCGCGACTTATAACATCACAGTGCAAAACCCGAATGCAGTAAGCAAAGGCGTTGCCTCTATCACTATCAATGGTGAATCAGTTGAAGGCGCTATCCCAGTACAAGCAGAAGGCAGCGTGAACGATGTTGTCGTTGTTCTAGGCTAGTCACGCAATTTAACGAACAGCTCTTGTCTCAAGTCTTTACAGGCTTGAGACAATGAGACTAAAAGGATTTTCTAATGATTAAATTTGGTACAGGTGGCTGGCGCGCTTTCATTGGTGAGGAGTTCACTAGAGAAAACGTCCGTTTGGTAGCGCAAGCACTCGCTAACATCATCAACAACGAAGATGCAGCCAAGAATGGGTTTGTGATCGGCTATGACCGTCGTTTCCTTTCCGATAAAGCCGCATGTTGGTTTGCAGAAGTACTTGCGGCGAACAACATCAAAGTAAGCTTCATCGATAAGTTTGTTCCAACACCTATCGTGATGTTCCAAGCAAAAGAGATGGGATGCACCTACTCGGCGTGTATTACCGCCTCTCACAACCCAGCCGATTACAATGGCATCAAGGTATTCATTGAAGGTGGCCGTGATGCTGATGAGATCATCACAGAGAAGATCGAACAGCAAATCGCAACACTGACCAACGAAGATATTATTCGTGTCGATTTCGAGCAAGCATTAAACGACAAAGAAATCGAGATCATCAACCCGATGAACGACTTTGTTGATTCAATCATCAACTTCATCGATATCGATTCGATCAAGAAAGCTAACCTACGTGTACTGATTGACCCAATGTTTGGCGTTGCAAAAAATGCTCTGCAAACCGTGCTGATTAACGGTCGCTGTGATGTCGACGTCATCAACGATGGCAAAAACCCAGATTTTGGTGGCTTAATGCCGTCGCCAAATGCTGCAACGCTGTATCGCTTGAAGCACTTAGTTGCAGCAGAAGGCTATGACATTGGTATTGGTACTGATGGCGATGCTGACCGTTTGGGAATCATCGATGAGAAAGGTCACTTCATTCACCCTAACGAAGTGCTACTCCTACTTTACTACTACTTGCTGGAATACAAAGGCTGGAAGGGCTCTGTCGTTCGTAACATCGCAACCACACACCTACTGGATAAAGTGGCGGCAGATCATGGTGAGAAGAGCTTTGAGGTTCCTGTAGGCTTTAAGCATATCAGCTCACAAATGGAGGCCGATGACTCTCTGATTGGTGGCGAAAGTTCAGGTGGTTTAACCATTCGTGGTCACATCAAAGGTAAGGATGGCGTATTTGCTTCAAGCTTACTGGTTGAGATGATCAGTGTGACAGGCAAGAAGCTGTCTGAATTACTTGATGAGATTTACTCTAAATATGGCTATGCCTACACCGCAGAAGGCGATTATAAGTTTAAACCTTCAGAGAAAGAAGCGCTCTACACTAAGATCTACGTCGAGAAGCAACTGCCTGAATTTGAATACGAAATTGAAAGAGTCAGCTATGAAGATGGTGCCAAGGTGTACTTCAAGAATGGCGGCTGGGTCATTGCTCGCTTCTCAGGAACAGAGCCGTTACTACGAATCTTCGCAGAAATGGAAGATAAAGACACTGCAGAACGTGTTCTTCAAAAAGTGAAAGACTTCCTCTCTCTATAGGCTTATAGAGTGCAGCAGTTTTGTATGGGACTTAACAAATCACTGCCTTGTTAAAGCCTATAAGTGAAGAACTCTTGCCCAGTACTTTGATTAAAGTGCTGGGCTTTTTTATCGCGATTCTTGTAACGATTAGTATCGCGTTATATCTCTTTAAAAAGCCAATACGCCTTTGGTATCGACTTTTACGTTGACCGGCATACCCACTTCAAGTGCTTCTGACGAGGTTGCTAATAACTTCTGACCATGCGCTTCGATTACATAACGACAGTGATCACCCATAAATTGCTGTTCTAGCACCGAAATAGCACTATCTTGCTCGTAACTTGCTTGGATATGCTGGGGCCTTAGCAGAAGCTCACATGTATTGCCGAACTCAATCTCCGTTTGCGGTTTGGCTTCAACCATACCCAAACTGGTTTCAAATTCATGCTCCGAAATACGCTGTGCATTGAGGTAGCTACCGCCACCCAAAAAGTCTGCAACAAACTTACTTGAAGGATGGAAATACAACTCAGATGCCGAACCATACTGCTCAATCACACCATGGTTCATTACTGCCATTTTATCTGCAAATGCGAACGCTTCTTCACGGCTGTGAGTTACGAAGATAGCTGTAACACCCTGCTTCTTAAAAATCTTGCGAATCTGAGAAATCAGCTCATGACGAACCTGAGTATCGATGTTTGAGAATGGTTCATCTAACAGTAGCAAGTCTGGCTTGTACGCCAAAGAACGAGCAATAGCGACACGCTGTTGTTGACCACCTGAAAGTTGGTGTGGGTAGCGGTCACCGTACTCATCTAAGTGAACCAACTCCAGCATCTCTTGAACTTTGTCTTTCTTTTGCTGCTCAGAAAGGTCTTTCAAGCCAAAGCCGACATTCTGGTTTACCGTCAGGTGCGGAAACAGGGCGTAATCTTGGAAAATCATACCAATGTTACGCTGCTCTGGTGGCAACCAATTCTCGCCATCATCAATGGTTTGACAGTTCAAACTCATCACACCGCTACTCAAAGGAAGTAAGCCCGCAATCGCCTTCAGTAAGGTCGTTTTACCGCAGCCACTCGCACCAAGAAGACAAACAATTTCACCATGCTCAACTTCTAACGAGAGCGCTTCCAAAATGGTTTGCGACTCATACTTACAAGTCAGATCTTTAATTGATAATGCACAACTCATTAGTTTTTCTGCTCCAAGGAACGGTTTACGATGATTAGAGGAATTAAACCCACCAACACCAATAATACAGCAGGCATCGCCGCCAATTCTAGGTGCTCATCTGAGGCATAGTTATAAACATAAGTCGCCAATGTTTCGAAGTTGAAAGGACGCAGCAGCAAGGCCGCATTCAACTCTTTCATTGATTCGATAAACACCAGTAAGCCAGCGATCAATGCGCCACGTTTAATCAAAGGTAAATGAACACGGCGTAACATCTGATTGGTATTGCAACCCATGGTTTTTGAGGCCATATCCAATGAAGGGGATACTTTACTCAAGCTGCTTTCAATACTGCCAATTGCCACTGCAGAGAAACGTACGACCATGGCAAAAATTAGCGCGAACATGGAGCCAGAGAAGATCAAACCAGGTCGCCCCCACTCCATCACTTTCGCAATGTCATTGACCAAGTGATCCATGAACAAAACAGGTACCATCACCCCAATCGCTAACACGGTGCCTGGAACGGCATAGCCCATCGAAGCGAGACGCATATAAGCCTGATTTTTCTTACTCGGACTAACGCGTTGATTAAAGTTAACAATCATCGCGATAATCACGCCAATAATCGCAGCAGCTACCGAAACGTAAAGGCTGTTGATGGCATATTCTCTGAATTCAGGGGTCCAGCTTTGAGCAAAATATTTGTAGGCGTAAATAATGAGCTGGCCAAGAGGGAATAAGAACGCAACGCAAACTAATCCCCAGCACCAGAATAGTGCCAGCCATTTTTTCCAACCAGAAAGGTCGTAACGAAAATCTTCGCGGCTGCTGAACTGATTCTGGAATAGCTTCTGCTTACGGCGACTGTATCGCTCTGAGCTCAACAGTAGGATCACGATAACCAGCATGATTGCCGATATTTTCGCAGCTGCCGTTAAGCTTGAGTAGCCTAGCCAAGTATCATAAACCGCAGTCGTTAAAGTATTTACCGCAAAGTAACTCACGGTACCAAAGTCACCGATGGTCTCCATAGCAACAAGCGATAAACCGACCGCCATTGATGGACGAACAAGTGGTAAGGAGATACGACGGAAGCTTTCCCAAGGCGAGCATTTTAGCAACCGAGCGGATTGCAGTAAGGAGACGTTTTGCTCCATAAATGCGGCGCGGCACAGCAAGTAAACATAAGGATAGAGAACGAGAGACAGAACAATAATAGCACCAGATAAGGTTCTAATATCCGGGAACCAATACTCACCGGGTCCCCACCCAGTAAGATCTCGCAGTAGAACCTGAACAGGGCCGGCAAAGTCGAACCAATCGGTAAAGATATAGCCAACAATATAGCCTGGCATTGCTAATGGCAGGACGAGTGCCCACTGCAAAACACGCTCTCCCGGAACACGGCACATTGCCATAACCCAAGCCGACGGAATACCAAAAACTAAAGACAGGAACATGGTTCCTATGACTAAAACCACCGTATTGTAGGCATAGGTAGGCATCACTGTGGACATCAGATGAGAAAATAGCTCATCTGTTTCTCCAACAGCCGTCGTAAAAATCGCTAAGATCGGTAAGACCAGTAATACAGCAATAATGCCGCTACTGGTGTTCCATAAATAATTCTTTTCTTTCATCGCCTAACTACAACGAGGCTTAATGAAACACAAATGCATTTGCAAATACATCTCATATCCTTTTAATGGTGGGGTTATTTATACCCATATACTCTAATGACTTCAAGGTGAGATGCTAATAACTCAAGGGATCAACGGGGTGCTTTGTATCAAAAAGTGATTTTCCAATAACAAACAACCCCAAGTAGCCAAAATGGCGACTTGAGGTTGTCATTTTACTTAGGCCGAAGCCTACCGTAATAAATTATAGATCGAACTTAACTTCGTCTAATAGCTTGATTGCAGCCGCGTGGTGGTTTGCAATTTCGTCTAGAGAAATAGTATCCGCTTTGAACTCGCCCCATGAAGCAACAAGCTCAGAAGGTTTAACGTCTGCTTTCACTGGGTATTCGTAGTTCACTTCTGCGTACATGCTTTGTGCTGTGTCACCAGATAGGAATTCCATCAGCTTAACGGCATTCTCTTCATTTGGAGAGTATTTAGCCATTGCCATACCAGAGATGTTTACGTGAGTACCTGTAGTCTCTTGGTTAGGGAAGTTAATGTAAACAGAGTCAGCCCAAGCTTTTTGCTCTTTATCATTAACCATCTTACCTAGGTAGTAGCTGTTACCAAGAGCAACATCACATAGACCTTCTTTAATCGCTTTAACTTGCGCGCGGTCGTTACCTTGAGGCTTACGTGCTAGGTTTGCTTTTACGCCTTCTAGCCATTCTTTCGTTTCAGCTTCACCTTTGTGAGCAATCATCGAAGATACTAGAGAAACATTGTATGGGTGCTTACCACTACGAGTACAGATTTTGCCTTTAAATTCAGGCTTAGTTAGATCTTCGTAAGTGAACTCTTCACCTAGACGACCAACACGGTCACGTGAAGAATAAACGCTACGTGTACGAGTTGTTAGAGCGAACCACTCGTTATCTGTATCTTGGTATTGAGCTGGGATGTTCTTTTCAAGTACATCGCTCTCTACAGATTGAACTAGACCTTGTTTAGTTAATTCAGATAGACGGCTGATATCTACAGTTAAGACAACGTCAGCTGGGCTGTATTCACCCTCTTGAGCTAACTTCTCTGCTAAACCTTTTTTAGCAAACTTAACGTTTACTTTAATACCAGTCTCTTTTGTGAACTCTTTGAACATTGGCTCAACAAGGAAAGGTTGACGGTAAGAGTATACGTTTACTTCTTCCGCAGCCATTGCTGTCGGGGCAATTACACCACACGCTAGAGCTGAAAGTGTTAGCAGTTTCTTCATTGTAAAATCCTTTATATCGAAATGATAATGTCTATCAGTTGCGTTATTATATTCATCATTAACATAATTACAATGACGACCAACAAAAAATCCGTCTACTCAGACCATTCAAACTCTCACTTTTGTAACAAACCATTTCAACTTTGTGTCTTGTCGTTCCCTTTAAACAATGAGCCTAACTTCAACGTTCGTGTTTATATATTGTGCAACCGTAAATACAACAAAGCCCCGCAACAAGAGTTGCGGGGCTTTCTTTGTCCAACCTAACCCATTCAGATTAGGCGACGACTGTTGATTATTTTACTGATACAAACTCAGGGTAAGCGCCGACACCACAATCGTGCATGTCCATACCTTCAAGTTCTTCATCTTCCGTTACTCGGATACCGATTGTTGCTTTAAGCACCGCCCATACTGCTAGGCTAGCACCGAATACCCATGCAAAGATGACTGCTGCACCCATTAGCTGAGCACCAAACGTTGCATCAGCGTTGCTTAGTGGCACAGCCATTAGACCGAAGAAACCACATACACCGTGTACAGAGATAGCACCTACTGGATCATCAATCTTAGCTTTGTCTAGAGCGATGATGCTGAATACAACCAATGCACCAGATACCGAACCAATCGCTACAGCAAATAGAGGTGATGGTGATAGAGGGTCTGCAGTGATTGCTACTAGGCCAGCTAACGCGCCGTTAAGAATCATTGTTAGGTCTGCTTTACCCCAAGTTGTTTTACATACTAGTAGTGCTGCAATTGCGCCTGCTGCTGCTGCTGCGTTGGTGTTAAGGAAGATTTGACCTACTGCTGTTGCGTTCTCAAAATCCGAAACCATCAGTTGAGAACCGCCGTTGAAACCGAACCAACCGAACCAAAGGATAAATGTACCTAGCGTTGCAAGTGGCATGTTTGAACCAGGAATCGGGTAGATTTCACCGTTCTTACCGTATTTACCTTTACGAGCACCGAGTAGTAGAACACCAGCTAACGCTGCTGCTGCACCAGCCATGTGTACGATACCTGAACCTGCGAAGTCACTGAAACCCGCTTCTGATAGGAAACCACCGCCCCAAGTCCAATAACCTTCAACAGGGTAAATGAACGCTGTTAGTACTACAGAGAAGATTAGGAATGACCAAAGCTTCATACGCTCAGCAACCGCACCAGATACTACAGACATTGCTGTTGCAACGAATACTACCTGGAAGAAGAAGTCTGATTCTAGAGAGTGATCTGCGCCTTCACCTTGTGTACCAATTAGAGTACCAAATGATGGCAACCAACCGCCTTCACCGTTGTCGACATACATGATGTTGTAACCAACCACTAAGAAAGCTGTACAAGCAATTGCGTACAAACAGATGTTCTTAGTTAAAATTTCTGTGGTGTTCTTTGAACGAACTAGGCCAGCTTCTAACATCGCGAAGCCTGCTGCCATCCACATTACCAACGCACCTGAAATGAGGAAGAAAAAAGTGTCTAGTGCGTAACGTAGTTCCGTTACTGTTGTTGTAAGTTCCATATTAAAGTCTCCAGTCCTTGTAATTCTTTAAAGTGCTTCAGCATCCATTTCACCAGTACGAATTCGTACGGCTTGGCTTAGGTCATACACAAAAATTTTGCCGTCGCCGATTTTTCCGGTGTGTGCCGCTTGGCTAATCGCTTCAACAACTCGGTCAACATTCTCAGCTTGGGTAGCAATCTCTAGCTTCACCTTTGGTAGGAAATCCACTTGGTACTCTGCACCACGATACAATTCAGTGTGTCCCTTCTGACGACCAAAGCCTTTCACTTCAGAAACAGTCATACCTTCAATACCCACATCAGAGAGCGCTTCGCGTACATCGTCTAATTTGAATGGCTTAACAATGGCATTTATTAATTTCATATTCGTTCCTTAAATTCTTACTTAATCCGTTAATTCTCTTATTACAATCCAAGTAGCGTGCCAAAAAGTTAAGTGCTTGATTTTAAATAAGATGAAGATAATAAGGTCGTAATAACGAAAAAGGCCGCACCAACATGGTGCAGCCTTTTCACTATCTTAATGCGCGATGCTCTTATTGCTCCAGTTTTGGGCAACGGAGCCTTCAAAGCTCTGAATGACTAACAAATAGGTCTTAGGACTAGTAACCTAAAAAATCCATCCAGCGTTCGATGAGCAGTTCGAAATCGTCGATTCCACAGCTTGCTTGGCTTTCACAGTTATAGAAGTCGAACTCACTGCCCTCTTCCATCTCTTGCTCATGCGCTAACACGTTTTCTTGAATCGTTACTTCGTCTTCATTAATCGCAAGGCTAATCTCTTTGCCAAGCAACGTCACTTCATTGCTCAAGTCCTGTCGAGATTGCTCAATCAACGCCATCACATGATCTAATTTTTGCTTATCTTTACCGATCTCTTCTTGAAGCCAACGGCCAACAATCTCATGGCCCATGCTGCATTTCACATAGTATTCACCCATTAGAGTGTTTCTAGTAAATTCAAACTCCATAACTCAACCTATACTGCATTAATACTCAAGCGATACTATTTCTGAGTATACCATTGTCTTGTCAGAAACGAGCGTATTGCCGAATTTATCGTTACGATCCAACCTACACAGTCAATGAAGAGGAGGGCTCTATGCAGTTGAACGAAATGATTGCCAAACAAATTGTCGAACGAACCATGAAGATCATCCCACACTCGATTAATGTGATGGATAATAAAGGTCGCATTATTGGATCCAGTGATCCTACTCGCTTATACCAAAAACATGAAGGAGCGGTACTTGCCATCACCGAATCACGAGTCGTTAATATTGACGAAGCCACTGCCGAACACCTAAAAGGGGTTAAGCCTGGAGTTAATTTACCGATTCTATTTCAGGATAATGTCATTGGGGCGATTGGGGTTTCTGGGACACTGCAGCAAGTTCATCATTTTGGTGAGCTGGTGAAGATGACCGCTGAGCTTATTGTTGAACAAGCTGTACTTATGTCTCAAGTAGAATGGAATAAGAGGCATCGTGAAGAATTGGTATTGCAATTAATCCGAGGTAGCACGCTTAATGACATGCAACTGCAATCCATCGCACAGCGTCTGGATCTCGACCTTGCACAACCGCGGATTGCCGCCATCGTCAAGGTGTTACCGATAGGAGACACTGCGCCTTCATTGGAAAACTTACAGCAATTAGTACATTTACTTGAATATCCCGAGCGCGATAATTTAGTCGGTATCTTGTCTGTTTCACAAAACGAAGTGGTGGTACTCAAGCCTATAACCCTGATAGGGAACAGCTGGTCCAAGGATGCAGAAGCCAAGCGCGTGAAATTGCTACTCAAAAGAATAAAGAAAGAAGCTAAGTTTCAAATCAAGATTGCGCTTGGGGATTACTTTACCGGACTTTCTGGTTTAGCACGCTCATATGATACCGCTGAGCTCACTATGCGCAGTGTCGGTAACCGCCCCGGAGACATGTTTTTCTATCAAGACTATCGACTGCCGGCCATTATGAGTAGCCTGTTACAAGATCCATGGATTCGTGAGCAACTGGAGCAGTCTTACCTACATCTTCAACAACAGGACAGTAAAGGGATACTGATCAAAACTTTGAAGACATATTTAAAGCAGAACTGTGATTCAGCTCTCACCTGTAACGAACTACATATCCATCGCAATACGCTACGCTATCGAACAGACAAGATAAACCAAATAACATCATTAAATATCAACAATATAGACGATCTATTTCAACTCTACATTGCAATAAATCTATTCCACTGGTCGAGCTAAAAAATGTGCAACTGCACAATTTAAAAGGACCGATTTGAGCACTTATTTGTAGAGAATGACAAAGACTTACCAACCCTATATCTTTATATTTGCCGAAAATGACACATCGTTATCTGGGAAATAGAACATGATTGAAGTTTCAACTCTTGGCGCACTTTCAGCATTGATTGTTGCTATCGCGCTCATTCTTAAAAAAGTGCCACCCACCTACGGCATGATCATCGGTGCTTTGGTTGGCGGCGTGGTTGGCGGCGTTTCTCTCACCGAAACCGTTGAGTTAATGATAGGTGGTGCCCAAGGGATCGTCACTTCAGTGATGCGAATTCTCGCCGCTGGTGTGTTGGCCGGCGTACTAATTGAATCAGGGGCGGCTACCTCGATTGCAGAATCCATCATCAAAAAAGTAGGCGAAACTCGCGCCTTACTTGCTCTTGCCATTGCGACCATGATTTTAACCGCTGTTGGCGTTTTCGTTGATGTGGCCGTTATCACGGTTTCTCCTATTGCACTGGCTATTGCTCGCCGCGCAGACCTTTCTAAAACCGCGATCCTTTTGGCGATGGTGGGCGGCGGTAAAGCAGGTAATGTCATGTCGCCTAACCCAAATGCCATTGCGGCGGCTGATGCGTTCAATGTTCCGTTAACCTCTGTGATGGCTGCAGGCGTGATTCCGGGTCTATTTGGGCTGCTTTTCGCCTACTTCTTGGCAAAGCGCCTCGTCAATAAAGGTTCAAAAGTAGCGGAAAGTGAAGTGGTCAAAGCGGATCAAAGTTCACTGCCAAGCTTTTCTTCTTCAATCGTTGCACCGTTAGTGGCTATTGCCCTACTCGCGCTGCGACCACTCGCTGATATCAATGTTGATCCTCTAATTGCATTACCCTTGGGTGGATTGCTGGGTGCACTGGCTATGGGTCGCTTCAAACAAGCCAATAGCTTTGCGGTTTCAGGCTTGTCACGTATGGCACCGGTTGCTGTAATGCTACTGGGCACAGGAACCATTGCAGGCATCATTGCTAACTCAGGACTAAAAGCTGATCTGATTGAAGTGCTGACGATGTCTGGGCTGCCTTCTTACTTACTTGCTCCGTTTTCTGGCGCACTGATGGCACTATCAACCGCATCGACAACTGCCGGAACAGTAGTGGCATCGAATGTATTTGCCAGCACCATTCTTGAGCTAGGTGTTCCAGCTCTCGCAGGCGCAGCAATGATCCACTCTGGTGCGACAGTACTTGACCATATGCCACATGGTAGCTTCTTCCATGCCACGGGTGGTGCGGTACATATGAGTATTCATGAACGTCTAAAACTCATCCCTTATGAGTCAGCGGTCGGTCTTGTTATCGCCTTCGTCTCAGTAATGATCTTCGGTGTATTTGGTCTGTTTGTTTAAGTTTAAAGGTATCAAAATGAAAATTGTAATTGCTCCTGACTCATATAAAGAAAGCCTATCAGCAATGGGCGTTGCTCAAGCGATTGAAGATGGCTTTAAACAGCTAATACCAAACGCCGAATACGTAAAATTACCAATGGCTGATGGTGGTGAAGGCACAGTACAATCTCTGGTGGATGCGACCAATGGCTCTATCATCCAACATCCAGTGATTGGTCCATTAGGTGAAATTGTCGAAGGCTTCTACGGTATGTTCGGTGACGGTAAAACTGCCATTATTGAAATGGCGGCCGCTTCCGGCCTAGATTTAGTCTCTCCAGAACAACGTAATCCACTAAAAACCACTACCTATGGTACGGGTGAGTTGATCAAAGCCGTATTAGATAAAGGTGTTGAGCATATTATTATTGGCATTGGTGGTAGTGCGACCAATGATGGTGGCTTAGGAATGGCTCAAGCGCTAGGCATTCGTATGCTAGATGCAGAGGGTCACGAGCTGGTGTTTGGTGGTGGTGAACTGTCAAAACTGACAACCATTGATCTCACCAACCTCGACCCACGCCTACAAAACGTAAGCTTAGAGGTCGCTTGTGATGTCGATAATCCATTATGCGGACCAAAAGGGGCATCACAGGTATTCGGTCCGCAAAAAGGCGCAACACCAGAAATGGTTGAGCTGTTAGATGCTAACCTTGCTCATTATGCCAGTATCATGAAAAACCAGTTAGGCGTCGATGTCATTGATCTCCCTGGTGCTGGCGCGGCAGGCGGTCTAGGCGCGGCACTTGTTGGCCTGTTAAATGCGGAGCTTCGCCCTGGTATTAACATCGTAATGGACGCCGTCAATTTAGATGAAATAGTCTCAGATGCTGATCTTGTGATTACAGGAGAGGGGCGCATTGATAGCCAAACCATTCATGGCAAAACACCGATTGGTGTCGCTCGCACAGCCAAAAAACATAAACTGCCTGTCATCGGTATTGCCGGCTGTCTAGCCAGTGATTGTGGTGTGGTTCATGAGCATGGTATCGACGCGGTATTTGCGGTAGTGAACCGTTCAGTAGACTTGCCGACAGCTTTGGCTGAAGCGGCTGAAAATATTGAACTTACTGCTCGCAATGTTGCAGCAATGTATACGATTAAGCACTAATCGAGCTCTCTGTAAGCTAAAAGCAATTTTCGCTGTATGCTAAAAGCAATTAAGGCCGCTATTCACAGCGGCCTTAATTATATTTACAACAAAATCAGACGTTACGCAGGCTCTTGGAAGATAACCGTGTCTGCTTTTTCCGTGTACTGACCCATTTTATGGAAGTTCAGGTAACGGTATGTATCAGCAGCGGTTGCATTAATCTTCTCAGCGTACTCTAAGTACTCTTCTTTCGTTGGGATGCGACCTAGAATCGCGCCAACAGCAGAAAGCTCAGCAGAAGCCAGATAAACGTTCGCGCCATTACCTAAGCGGTTCGGGAAATTACGCGTTGACGTCGACATAACCGTCGAAGCATCAGCAACACGAGCTTGGTTACCCATACATAGTGAACAGCCAGGAGTTTCGATACGTACCCCAGCACGACCGAAGATGCCGTAGTAGCCTTCTTCTGTCAGTTGGTCTTTATCCATCTTCGTTGGCGGAGCCACCCATAGGCGAGTATTTAGCGAGCCGTTAAACTCTTCTAGCATCTTACCTGCAGCACGGAAGTGACCGATGTTCGTCATACAAGAACCGATGAACACTTCTTGAATCTCAGTACCTTGAACGTCCGAAAGAAGACGAGCATCATCTGGATCGTTTGGTGCACATAGGATTGGTTGATCGATATCAGCAAGGTCAATCTCGATAACGTGCGCGTATTCCGCATCTGAATCAGCAGACAGCAACTCAGGGTTAGCTAGCCACTCTTCCATTGCTGTAATACGACGCTCAATCGTACGAACATCACCGTAACCTTCAGCGATCATCCACTTCAGCATCACGATGTTCGAGTTCAAGTACTCAGAGATAGACTCTTCAGAAAGCTTAACGGTACAACCTGCAGCAGAACGCTCAGCAGATGCATCAGAAAGCTCAAATGCTTGCTCAACAGATAAGTGCTCAACACCTTCAATTTCTAGTACACGACCAGAGAATTCGTTGATCTTACCGGCTTTCTCTACCGTTAGTAGGCCTTGCTTGATGCCGTAAAGAGGAATGGCATGTACTAGGTCACGTAGCGTGATACCCGGTTGCATTTCACCTTTAAAGCGAACCAAGATAGATTCAGGCATATCAAGAGGCATAACGCCTGTTGCTGCAGCAAATGCTACCAAGCCAGAACCCGCAGGGAATGAAATACCTAGAGGGAAACGAGTATGCGAGTCACCACCTGTACCTACAGTATCAGGAAGAAGCATACGGTTTAGCCATGAGTGGATAACGCCATCACCCGGACGAAGTGAAACACCCGCACGATTCATGATGAAATCAGGTAGCGTATGGTGAGTGTTTACATCGACTGGTTTAGGGTATGCCGATGTGTGACAGAAAGACTGCATTACAAGGTCTGCAGAGAAACCAAGACACGCCAGATCTTTAAGCTCATCACGAGTCATAGGACCGGTCGTATCTTGAGAACCCACTGTCGTCATTTTAGGTTCACAGTACTGACCAGCACGCACACCTTCAACGCCACATGCTTTACCAACCATCTTCTGAGCTAGCGTGTAGCCTTTATCAGATGCAGATGGATCGATTGGTTTAGCAAACAGATCCGTTTCAGCTAGACCTAGAGCGTCACGAGCACGACCCGTTAGACCACGACCGATGATCAGTGGAATACGGCCACCAGCACGCACTTCATCAAGAAGTACTTTGCTTAGCTCAAAGTTTGAGATCACAGAACCGTTCTTGTGAACAACACCTTCGTACGGGTAGATATCAATGATATCGCCCATGTTCATGTCTTGTACGTTCAGTTCAATGGGTAGTGCGCCTGAATCTTCCATTGTGTTGTAGAAGATTGGTGCAATTTTACCACCAAGACAAACACCGCCAGTACGCTTGTTTGGTACGAATGGGATATCTTCACCCATGAACCAAAGTACTGAGTTTGTTGCCGATTTACGTGAAGAACCTGTACCAACAACATCACCAACGTAAGCCAGTGGAATGCCATCTTTTTGCATTTCTTCAATTTGTTTGATTGGACCAACGCTACCCTGTTCATCAGGAGTAATGCCATCACGTTCCATCTTCAGCATCGCTTTCGCGTGTACTGGGATGTCAGGACGTGACCATGCATCAGGCGCTGGAGATAGGTCATCGGTGTTCGTTTCACCAGTGACTTTAAATACTTTTACTGTGATTTTTTCTGCTACTTTATCTTTCGCTGTAAACCATTCAGCATCAGCCCAAGATTGAAGTACTTGTTGTGCAGCAGCATTGCCAGCTTTCGCTTTCTCTTCTACGTCATAGAACGCATCGAACATCAGTAGAGTATGAGATAGCGCTTTAACAGCGATTGGAGCAAGCTCAGCATCGTCTAGTAGAGATACTAGAGATTCGATGTTGTAACCGCCTTGCATGGTACCAAGCAGTTCTGCAGCTTTTGCTTTGCTTACTAGTGGCGAAGCTACTTCACCTTTAGTGATAGCCGTAAGGAAGCCAGCTTTTACGTAAGCAGCTTCATCTACACCCGGTGGAATGCGATTTTCTAGTAGGTCAAGAATGATTTCTTCTTCACCTTGAGGTGGATTCTTCAGAAGTTCAACTAGGCCAGCTACCTGCTCAGCATCTAGTGGTTTTGGAACAACTCCTTCGGCAGCACGTTCTTCGACGTGTTTACGGTAGGCTTCAAGCACGACTTTTTTCCTCTCATTGCGGTTCACTTCTTCCCTTCATAATTGTTAGTAAAATAAAGAAGTGAACATCCTTGGAAACTTGGCTCTCCATTGCCATTTTTGTCATTCAATTTGTATTGATGAGCGGCGTCATAGAGGCCAAACTGTGGGCGGTAGAATAGCAAATTTAACGTTAAATTAAAATCTTATCATTTTGACCAACATAGCAAGTTAAGACGAAAGTCCCACTATTTTTGCCTAATTACGCACTTAAATGGCTACTCTACGCATGATTATTTGTAGGAAGTACCGACAATCAAATAGACCGAATCATAGTTATCTTCAGTTCGGCCATAAGCCAAAATGATCGGTCCTATTGGCGAATCAACACCAGCAAAAACAGAACCTGCGGTGTACATTGGTGCTTCATCAATGGTTAAATCATTGTTCGACCAAACACCACCATGTTCTATGGATGCACCTACGTAGAACGGTGATTTAAAGAGGCCGAAGTCATTTTCAAACCACTTATAACGATAGATAAGGCTGGTGTAGGCCAAGTTCTGACCTATCATACTATTCCTTGGAATACCTGACAGGTTTAAGAAGCCACCAAGCTCTTTGGGGTCGATTGGAAAAACAGAGTTTTTACTTTCTACAATTCCGTAATCAAGCTTTGCGACTAAAGTATGCTTCTCAATACTCTTTGCTGCCATGAAATTAGCCGAAAACTCATAAACAGTATCGCTTTCAGACCCTAGATCCGGGGTATCTCCAGACGTGTTGTCCTCAAAGTCATCATGGGAAACAAGATATTCTAAATCGACAAAGTAACCTTTCGTTGGCAAACTAAAATTATCTAAAGTATCGAGTCGATAACTAATAAACCCGCCTATACGTGTATACGCTCCGTTACCAAAAGATGGTAGCGAAGAAACCTCCAAACCCCCATCAGTATAACGAGCACCAAATTTCAGTTCTTGCCACAACGTCGGTTGATAGCCTAATGCCAATTCACCGACATATTCACTATAAGTCAGTGGGACATAGTCTGTAGTCGCTTCTAATGTCGGTTCTCCAACCTCCCCCTCAACCACGGACAAATTTCTGTTTTCCTTACTGTAAACAATCGATGCAGAAGTGAACAGTTTTTGACTCGAAAAGAAGGGCGAGTAAAGTTCCGCTTCAATTCGTTTGTCAGTACCCATCTCGACGTTAGTTCTTAGCTCTGCACCATGCTTATTAATATCGGTAAAGTTGGCTGAGACACCGATCGAGTACTGACTGGTAGTAGAGAAATCATCTTCAAGAAAGAATCGAAAGTTGAGGTAGTTTGGGCCCCAAGACTTTTCGTTCACATCGACTTGAAGTTGATCTTCACCGTCAACGTTGTCAAATTCATAAGTGACCAACTCAAATCTATCCAGTGCATAGAGATCTTTCACTTTAGATTCGATTTCACTGGTTTTCAAAACCTCACCAGAATCGAGATTTAAGCGGTTTTCGATCAACTTATCTGAATAGTGGGTGTTGTTGTTGATGACAACCCTATCGACGACAGTCTTATCGCCATGTTTCAGCTGTCTGCGTGCTTTTTGTTTGTCCTCGATATAATGCTGATAATCGGCATTTGAGAGCGATAGCTTAGAAAGTTCATCAGTATGCTGCTTAGCGGCTTCATAGCCCGCGAGGAAAGCCGATGGCATTTTATCAAAGTCAGTCGTCTCCATTTGCCCAACATCAGGGCGCAGGAAAACATCATCATCAGTCAGTGTTTCAGCTTGCTCTTGAGTGCTGCGTTGGACCAAATAATTCGAGAGTTGGTCAGCTGCCGCTAGAAAATTCGTGAAGTCTTCTTTGCCTTTGTAATTGGTACTGATATCCACCGCAATGACGATGTCCGCGCCCATCGCTCTAGCAACGTCGACTGGCATATTATTGGTGACACCACCATCAACCAGCATTCGGCCATCTAATTCATAAGGGGGAAGCGCTCCGGGAACTGACATACTGGCCATCATCGCATCAACAAGGTGACCATGGTCGATGACCACTTCTTCAAGCTCAATAATGTCGGTTGCGACTGAACGGTAGGGAATAGCAAGATGGTCAAAAGAGTCGAGTGGAGATAGGTTACCTGTGGTCTCACGCAGAATACGCAACATATTCTGACCTTGAACCACGCCTTTCCTAGCTTTGATTTCGCCCCAACCTAAACCGAGATCGGTGTTCAGTTGGTAACGGTCTTCATATTCTTTGTCACGTACTCGGCGATCACTACGGTTAACACGATCACGGTAGCCGCGATTCCAATCAACCGTATAAATAAAACTTTCAATCTCATCAGCACTCATCCCTGTCGCATAAAGCCCACCAACGTAAGAACCCATGCTAGTACCAGTAATGTAATCAACCGGAATTTGCATCTCTTCTAGCGCTTTAAGTACACCAATGTGAGCCGCTCCTTTGGCTCCTCCACCAGCAAGCACAACAGCAACGGTTGGTCTTTTATGAGCTTGTCCAGCTTGCTGAGATTGTTCCACCGGTGTCACAGTCGATGCAAACAGCTGAAAACTGATCACAGTACCGACAATGCCTAAGCTGCTCACTATCCAACGAGAAATCATTATTTAAACTATCCTTGTCATTCTTTTCTTTTACGACTTTACCACTGAAAAAGCTTTTTTAGCCACTGTTTTGGTTGACTTTCACAACCCTTTTTAATGTTTCCATTCTCATCCCAAACCGGCAGTTTAACCGTACCGTCACAGTCAAACTCTAAAGCCCCTTGAGAAGTTCGAGTAAAACTTGCCGTCGTAATGCCATTCGGCCAAGGCAACAGTAACTGCTCTGGAGTTCGATGTTTCAGATAATCGGCATAGACACGTAGCGCACCACTAGAGCCCGTGAGTTTAGTCGGCTTATTATCATCGCGCCCTAGCCAGATGGTAGTGACTTCGCGACCATCTACGCCCACGAACCAACTGTCTCGGCTGTCATTACTAGTGCCAGTTTTACCAGCTAACCCTGCCCATGCAAACTGACCTTGTAGGAAACGGCCCGTGCCTTCCGACACGCCACGTTTCATTGCATAGGTTGTAAGCCAAGCGGCTTGCTGGTCAACGCTTTGTGATACACGAGGGATCGACTGATACAGAACCTCGCCATCGTTATCAACAACTGAGCGAAGCGCAGACAAAGGTGCTATACGCCCAGAATTGGTAATGGTTTGATACATCTGCGCAACTTGGAACGGAGTCAGTGAGAACGAACCCAAAAACATCGACGGCACTGGGCGAATCTCATTTTTATCGACCCCCAGTTTTCCAATCGTATCCGAGACGCTATCAATGCCTAATTGCATGCCTAAACGAACAGTAGGTACGTTGTAAGACTTAGAAAGCGCCACATACAAAGGCACATCGCCACGGAACTTACGATCGAAGTTTCTCGGGCTCCACACGCTACCTTTACTGCCTTTCAAGCTCAGTGGCGTGTCTTTCAATGTTGTCGCCAACGTGTACTTCTGAGGCTGCTCTAGTGCGGTTAAGTAAATTGCAGGCTTGACCAAAGAACCAATTGGGCGACTCGCGTTCAAGGCACGGTTAAAGCCATCGTAGCCAGTACGCTTACCACCGACCATCGCCCGGATTTCACCGGTATTTCTATCCACGGCAATAGCTGCTGCTTCCAGCTTATTACCTGCGGTTTTCGATAAATCAGGCACCTTACGAGCAATCGACTTCTCTAACTTGTCTTGAGATACCGGATCCAGAGAGGTAAAGACTCGAATCCCTTTTTTCGCCTCAAATCGATCGCCGACATACTTCTTAAGCTCAATGTTTACTTGTTGGAAATAAGCGGGCTGACGGCTAGCAATGCGTGGGTTGTCTTGAATATCCAAATCACGACTCGCCGCCTCTTCGTACTGTTTCGGCGTCAATATGTCTTGTTGCATCAGCAAACGTAGAACCAAATCACGTCGAGTCTTCGCTCGCTCAGGGTAACGAACCGGGTTGTAATACGAAGGTCCTTTGACCATGCCGACCAGCAGTGCTAGTTGATCGATGCGCAGCTCTTGAATAGGTTGACCAAAATACAAACGAGACGCTAAACCGAAGCCATGAATCGCTTGCCCACCATTCTGTCCAAGATAAACCTCATTTAAGTAAGCCTCTAGGATACGGTCTTTGCTGTAACGATGGTCTAAGATAAGTGCAATGTAGGCTTCACGAACCTTACGCCACAATGTACGTTCACTGGACAGGAACAGGTTTTTTGCCAACTGTTGTGTCAGCGTACTACCACCTTGTACCGTTCGCCCAGCTTTGACGTTAACGACCATTGCACGAGCGATGGCCAGTGGCGACACACCATCGTGTTGATAGAAGTTTCGGTCTTCGGTTGCCAGTAAGGCATCAACCATCACTTCTGGGAACTGATTGCGTTTTAAGAACAGGCGCTGCTCATCGTTACTTTTCTCAAGCATGCCAAGCATTTTCGGTTCAACACGCAGGTAGCCCATGTCGCCTTTCTTCTCCAGCGACTGAATGCGAGTTAATTCGTTACCATTGAAGTGCAGCATCACATGACGATCCGCTTCCGGTCCATCAACAAACTCGAACGGACGACGAATCATTTCAATCTTGGTCGAAGAAGAAGAGTATTCGCCTGGGTGACGAGGCGCGTTCACCTTACGGTAATTAAGTACATCGAGCTCATTCTTAACCTGAACCAAACTCACCGGAGTTCCCGGAGACAGGTCTAGTACTCGCGCATAAACCACGGTTGGCAAATCAAACAGCTGACCTTCAAAGCGCTGTTTGACCACAGAATCAAGATAAATACCGACGAACAACAGCAATGCCGCAAGCGCTAAGCCCGCTTTCCAAGAAATGCCCCATAGGATCTTCAACCAACCTCTTTTGCCAGATTTCTTAGCCTTAGGTTTGGTCTTTTTCGCAGCCGCTCTTGGTTTTCTTGGCTTGGCTTTGGTCGCTGGTGACTTCTTTGCTGGCGCTTTTTTAGGTGGTGCCTTTTTTGGCGTTAACATTTTGGTCATCATCGATTCAACTGTCGTTTAGTTTTAGTGGTTGCTACATGGTTAGCAGGGTCATCCGGCCAAGGATGTTTTGGGTAACGGCCCTTCATCTCTTTTTGTACTTCTTTGTACGCGCCAGCCCAAAAGCCAGCTAAATCTTGAGTAATTTGTAGTGGTCGCTGTGCTGGAGAAAGGAGCTCAAGCACTACTTTTTTACGCCCTTGCGCGATCAATGGCGAGTCTTGTTCGCCAAAGACTTCCTGCATTCGCACTGAGATCACTGGTTCAGATTGATATTGATAACGAATGGCCTTCTTGCTGCCTGTTGGCATCAGATAGTGCGTTGGCAACCATTGGTCGATTTCTTGATTCAAAGGCCAACCAAGATAAGCCGACAATGCTTGCTCAATCGAAACACTAGACAGTCCTTTTGCCGACTTAATGCCATTCAGATAGGGAGATAGCCACTCATCAAGGTGTTCAATCAAACTCGCATCGTCCATCGCTGGCCAATCATGCTCAGGCATCCAAAGCTCTGCACAGCGTACACGCTCAACCAACTGCTTAGCCGAAGCTGTCCAATTTAAGCGATCCAACCCACATCGAGCGACATAATTGAGCAGCGCTTGGCTCGCCTGATTCGCATCGGGATCAGGTAAAGCTTTGGTGCTGATAATCAACTTGCCCTGAGATACACGCTGCTCAGCAACTAAACGGCCACGTTTCTCATCCCAATCGGCGTAATCGGAACGCACAAACAGTTTTGGAAATTCAGCTTCTAACTGTGCGATATCAACCGCGGTGGCTAAGAAAATCTGACTGGCTCGCCCTGTGCTGCGCATCAAATCAATCACTACGATATAGTTATTGTTCGCCAGTGGATCATCATCACGAACCTCAGCACCGTGGCCATTCGCCAAAAGGAAAGCACTGCTGGTCGCGCTTCTCACTTGTGCAATCCGGTCTGGGAAGGCAAAACAAAGCACTAATGGTAGCAATGATTCGTCAGCTTGTGACAAATCTAAGTGATGATTGAGTTTGCTCGCGAGACTTTTCGCTCGCTGCATCACAACGCTATTTTTGGAATGTTTTCTTTGCTTAAGTCGATGCAAAGAGTGTTGAATATCCGTCACATTGCGCTCCGGCTCTTCCAGCAAAGCAGCAGCAACAATCGCGACATTCAACAGAGCAGGACTACCTTGCTGCGCTTTAACCAACATGCTGGCAATACGAGGCTCTAGACCTAAACGTTGGACCTGTTTTCCTAATGCCGTAAATTGACCATTATCGTCTAACAATTCAAGAGTCTGTAAGAGTTGCTTGGCTTGCCCGATAGAAGCTTTGGGTGGAACGTCTAACCATTGCAGTTCATCAGCACTCGCAGCGCCCCATTGCGTCAATTCAGACACCAGCGAAGACAAATCAGAATGAAGAATTTCAGGTTCTGGTATAGCTGGTTGCTGCATCAGCTGCGTTTCGCTGTACAAACGAACGCACAAGCCCTCTTCAATTCGTCCCGCACGGCCCGCTCGTTGTTCAGCTGAAGATTGCGAGATTTTCACTTGCTCAAGCTTAGTAATACCGGTTTTCAGATCGAACTTCGCCACACGTTCAAGCCCAGAATCAACCACCAATCGAATACCTTCAATCGTCAAAGAAGTCTCAGCAATATTGGTCGCTAACACCACCTTTCGACGCCCTTTCTCTGATGGCGCGATCGCTTTCTGCTGTTGAGAAAAGCTGAGTTGCCCATACAGAGGACACACATCGATATCATTGGCGAATTGTTCTAGTTGAGATTCCACCTGCTTAATCGCAGAAACGCCCGGCAAAAAGGCCAGAAGTGAGCCTGACTCTTTCTCCATCAGAGAGCGAATCACGTTAGCCATTTTAGGGGCTAGATATTCATTTGCGTTAAGAGGCTGATAACGGAAATCGACCGGAAAGGTGCGACCTTGTGATTCAACGTATTTGGCATTCGGCAGCAAAGTTTGCAGAGCTTGTTGATCTAAAGTTGCCGACATCACTACCACTTTCAGATCGTCACGCAACGCCTCTTGGATCTCTAAGCTAAACGCCAATGCGGTATCGGCGTGAATACTGCGCTCGTGAAATTCATCAAAGATCACCATATCAACCCCAGTTAATTCAGGGTCGGTTTGGATCATTCTTGTCATGATCCCTTCAGTAACAATCTCTAAGCGAGTCGCACTGCTGCTTTTAGATTCACCACGAACTCTAAAGCCAATGCTCTCTCCCACCTTTTCTCCCAATTGGCTCGCTAAGTAAGTAGCAATATTCCTTGCAGCCAAACGCCTCGGTTCAAGCATGATGATTTTGCCTTGAACGGCGTTGGTCTTAACTAACTGTAAAGGGAAGAATGTTGACTTACCCGCACCGGGAGCGGCCTTTAGAATAAGTTGAGTGTGTGTTTCTACGCCAGCGAGCAGATCTGGCATCACAGCTTCTATGGGCAGTTGTGGCAATGGGAGAACCTTGTGGTGTAATGTTGGCAACATTGTACATAAAAACCTACCTGTCTAAATAAGTAATATGCACTTCAATCCTCCATTAGAGCCAGCGACTCTTATTAAACGCTATAAACGCTTTCTCACTGACATCCAACTTCCAGACGGTAGCGAGCGCACTATCCACTGCGCTAACACTGGAGCGATGACAGGATGTGCGACTCCTGGCAATACGGTGTGGTACTCAACCTCCGATAATGCAAAGAGAAAGTACCCAAACAGCTGGGAGATCTCAGAAACAGACAAAGGTCATCGTATTTGTGTAAATACTGCGCGGGCAAACCAGCTAGCAGTGGAAGCAATTGAAAATGGGACTATAGTTGAACTCTTAGGTTATAACGCGTTACGAACCGAAGTGAAATATGGCAGTGAGAATAGTCGCATTGATATTCTGCTTGAAGATAACGAAAAGCCGCCTTGCTATATCGAAGTGAAAAGCGTCACTTTGCTCGACGAGCAAGAAACGTCAACTAAAGGGCAAGGTTTTTTCCCTGATGCGGTCACAACCAGAGGCCAAAAACATCTGCGTGAACTCACAGAAATGGTCGAATCTGGAAATAGAGCCGTACTTTTATTCACTGTTTTACATTCAGGTATTGAAAAAGTGTCTGCGGCACACCATATAGACGCCAAATATTCGTTATTACTAAAACAAGCACAAGACGCTGGAGTTGAAGTGCTTTGCTATAAAGCAGAGCTCAGCAGTACTCAAATACAACTAAAACAAGCTGTTGAATTTATCAATAGCTAAGCAAAGATGCTGAACTAATCACATTGATTGCAAGTTTGAATAAGAGTATTTGCCACCATTCGTTCTTTCTGCTATAGATACCCGCCTTAAAATTAGCTGCTTTGCAGTTGACTAGGTGTAAATAGGAGATGCTGTATGCCAGAATCTAAGAAAAAAGCGCTAGGCATCCTAGCCATCGCAGGTGTTGAACCGTACCAAGAGAAGCCAGGTGAAGAGTACATGTCACTTGAGCAAACGGAACATTTTACAAAAATTTTAGCAGCTTGGCGCAACCAGCTCAGGGAAGAAGTTGATCGTACTGTGCACCACATGCAGGACGAAGCAGCGAATTTCCCAGACCCAGTTGACCGTGCTTCTCAAGAAGAAGAATTCAGCTTAGAGTTACGTAACCGTGACCGTGAGCGTCGTCTTATCAAAAAAATTGAGAAGACATTAGACAAGATCGAAGAAGACGATTTCGGCTTCTGTGATTCTTGCGGTATCGAGATTGGCATTCGTCGCCTTGAAGCTCGTCCAACTGCTGATCTTTGTATTGACTGTAAAACACTTGCAGAGATCAAAGAAAAACAGATGCAAGGTTAATTCTTGCAGATGTAAAGAAAGGGAGCCTTGGCTCCCTTTTTTGTTTGTTATCCAAGCGAAGTATTTCACACGCTTGATAGTAAATAGCAGCTTTAAGCCTTAGTTCTAGGCATTAAAGCTCTTGTCAAACGTCTTAAGAATCGGCTACTGCGGTACCATTTAGATTAGGTTGTTCACTCATGAATTATATCGGGCGCTTTGCACCATCACCGTCAGGTCCTCTTCATTTTGGCTCACTTGTTGCTGCTCTTGGTAGCTACTTTCAAGCGAAATCTAACCAAGGAAAATGGTTAGTTCGTATGGAAGACCTCGACCCACCAAGAGAAATGGCCGGCGCTGCAGACCTCATTCTTAAGACGCTTGAGGCTTACCATCTATTTTGGGATGGTGAAGTCGTCTATCAAAGCCAACGTCATGACTTGTATCAAGCTCAAATCGATCAATGGGTTGCTGACAATCAAGCCTACTACTGCCAATGCACCCGCAAGCAGATAAAGGCTTTGGGCGGCTTTTACAATGGTCACTGTCGAGATGTAGGCCTAATCGATTCAGGTGAACAGGCGGTGCGCTTGTGCATGGACTTTCCAGTGGAGTCCTTTGATGATGTTCGCCACGGCACCATTCAAATCCCTAAAGCACTAGCTGAAGAAGATTTTATTATTAAACGCAGAGATGGATTGTTTGCCTATAACTTGGCCGTTGTTCTTGATGACATCGACCAAGGAGTAACAGAAGTCGTAAGAGGCGCAGACCTGATAGAACCAACAGGTCGACAAATCAGTTTGTATAATACGCTCAAGCAAAAAACAGTGAGCTACTTGCACTTACCATTGGCAACCGATGGCTTGGGGAATAAACTGTCAAAACAGAACCATGCCACCGCGATAGATCTAGACAACCCAAAACCAACGTTACTCAACGCGATGCGATTCTTAGGTTTTGATATCCCGACGGCCCTTTATGAGGCTTCAATGGATGAGATTTTATTGTGGGGCTGCCAACAATGGAACGTCAGTCAGTTACCTGATAGTTTACAAAAAGAGCACTGTAATTAGCTCGAAACTCACGGCAAATAGCAAAAACGACACATAAAAATGCCATAACCAACCACTGTGGTTAAGCAGACGATGTTCTCAAATGGCTCGCGCTAAGCTATTATTAGCCGCAATTAAACTCTGCACTACCACTTTGGACTAAGAGAAAAACAAAGTTGGCGATACCTACTTTGTTCTAAACTAATGAATACAAACGACAATACCCCAAGCGAACAACGCGGATTCCACGAATTAGCTCTGAATATTTATACTCGTCAAGAGCACAATATTTCACGCAAGCAGATCAGCGACAACGCACTAAAAGTGCTATATCGCCTGAATGGTGCGGGTTTTGACGCATTTCTAGTCGGTGGTGGTGTGCGCGATATCTTATTAGGCTCTCAGCCAAAAGATTTTGATATTGCGACCAACGCAACGCCAGAGCAAATCAAACACCTCTTCAGAAACTGTCGTCTTATCGGTCGCCGTTTCCGCTTGGCACATATCATGTTTGGTCGCGACATCATTGAAGTGGCAACTTTCCGTGGTCACCACCAAGAACCATCGAAGAACGTTTCTGCACAATCGAAAGAAGGCATGCTACTTCGCGATAACGTGTACGGCAGTGTTGATGAAGATGCAGAGCGTCGTGATTTCACAATCAACGCGATGTACTACAACATTGCAGACTACAGCATCCACGATTACGCGGGTGGTGTAGAAGATTTAGAAGATAAACTGATCCGCCTGATTGGCGATCCAGAAACGCGTTACCGCGAAGACCCAGTGCGTATGCTACGTGCAATGCGCTTCGCCGCTAAACTGGATTTCGACATCGAAGAAGACACGGCTGACCCGATTGAAGAGTTAGCTCACCTTCTAAGAGATATCCCAGCAGCGCGCCTTTACGAAGAGTCTCTGAAATTACTGCAATCAGGTCACGGTTTAGAAACCTACCACTTGATGCGCGAGTACAATCTATTCCAACAGATGTTCCCAGCGGTAGCGGAGCACTTCACCGAAGATTACGACTCACACACAGAGCAGATGCTTGATTTGGTTCTCGATTCAACCGACCTTCGCATCGAAGATGGTAAGCGAGTAAACCCAGCATTCATGTTCGCAGCGATGCTTTGGTACCCAATGAACAAGCTGGCAGACAAACTTGTCGCTGAACAGGGTATGGCACACTACGATGCGATCATGGAAGCGAGTAACATCATTCTAGATCAGCAAGTAAAGTCTATTGCTATTCCTCGTCGTCACACAGCAACCATTCGCGAAGTTTGGCAACTGCAACTTCGACTGCCTCGTCGCAACGGTAAACGCGCTGTTCGTCTAATGGAATTAAACAAATTCCGTGCAGGCTACGATTTCCTAGAAATGCGTGGTGAGATTGAAGGTGGCGAAACCAAAGAGTTAGCAAAATGGTGGGAGCGTTATCAGACTGCAGGTCGTAACATGCGTCAAGCAATGGCTAACGACGTTGCAGCACCATCAAAGTCAGGCCATCGTCGCCGTAAGACTTACCGAAACAAAAAGAGTAAGCAATCAGAATGATAACTGCTTACATTGCGGTCGGCAGCAACCTTGCCGACCCAGTTAGCCAAGCAAATTTGGCTATCGAAACGCTAAAAAGCCTACCGCGATCAACGTTTATTGCGACCTCTCAGCTATATAGTAGCACTCCAATGGGACCGCAAAATCAACCAGACTACATCAACGCGGTAGTCGCTATCCAAACCGAATTAACGCCAATTGAACTGCTTGATTGCACTCAAAAGATCGAACTAGAGCAAGGGCGCGTCCGTAAAGACGAACGTTGGGGACCAAGAACCTTGGATCTCGACATTGTGCTATACGGCAATGAGGTGATCGATTCAGAGCGCTTAATCGTTCCTCATTATGGAATGAAAGAACGAGAGTTTGTACTCTACCCGCTTGCTGAAATCGCACCAAGTTTACAACTCCCTGATGGGACTGAGCTGACAGAACTACTGAAAATAGTAGATAAGAACGGGCTCAATGTTTGGCAACAATAGCCAAGCGCATTAAGGAAAACCAATGAAAAAAGTAACCATTAACGACCTGATCAAATGCAAACGTGAAGGCCGTAAATTTGCGACTTCGACAGCTTATGATGCGAGCTTTGCTCAATTATTCGAAAGCCAAGAAATGCCAGTTCTGCTTGTCGGTGATTCACTGGGTATGGTTTTACAAGGCCATAACGATACATTACCAGTAACCGTTGAAGACATTGCTTACCATACTCGCTCAGTGCGTGCTGGTAGCCCGAACTGTCTTCTTATGGCTGACATGCCTTTCATGAGCTACGCAACGCCAGAACAAGCTTGTGAGAGCGCAGCTACCTTGATGCGTGCTGGCGCGAACATGGTAAAAATCGAAGGCGGAAGCTGGTTGGTTGATACTGTGAAAATGCTAACAGAACGCGCAGTACCAGTATGTGCGCACTTAGGCTTAACGCCTCAATCTGTGAACATCTTTGGTGGTTACAAGATTCAAGGTCGTGACGACGAGCAAGCCGACAAAATGGTTGCTGACGCGTTAGCACTGCAAAACGCAGGCGCTCAAATCGTTCTACTTGAATGTGTGCCAGCTTCATTGGCAAAACGAATTACAGAAGCTTGTGACGTACCGGTTATCGGTATCGGCGCAGGTAATGTTACCGATGGTCAGATCTTGGTTATGCATGACATGTTCGGTATTTCTGCGAACTACATGCCGAAGTTCTCTAAGAACTTCCTAGCAGAAACAGGTGATATGCGTAAGGCAGTAGCTCTATACAAAGAAGAAGTAGAGAGCGCGCGCTTCCCTGATGAAGCTCATACAATCGCTTAGGAGTAAGTATGCAAACTTTTGCTGAAATAGCAGCTCTTCGTGAGCAGATTAAACAGTTTAAGCGTGATGGACGTACGGTTGCTTTTGTACCGACAATGGGAAACCTGCATGAAGGCCACCTGACTCTGGTAAAGAAAGCTCGTGAACTGGCCGACATCGTTGTGGTAAGCATCTTTGTAAACCCAATGCAGTTTGACCGTGCAGACGACCTAAACAACTACCCTCGAACGTTAGAAGCAGATTTAAGCAAACTAACAGGTGAAGGTGTTGAGCTAGTATTTACACCAACGCCAGAGGTGATGTACCCAGATGGATTAGACAAGCAGACGTTTGTTGAGGTCCCTGGCATATCTCACATGCTTGAAGGCGCGTCTCGTCCAGGTCACTTCCGCGGCGTATCAACGATTGTCGCTAAACTGTTTAATATCGTTCAGCCAAACTTTGCATGCTTCGGTGAAAAAGACTTTCAGCAACTTGCTGTTATTCGCCAGATGACAACAGATTTAGCGTTAGACATTGAAGTTGTCGGCGTAGCGACCGTTCGTGAAATGGATGGCTTGGCAATGAGCTCTCGCAATAGCAACCTAACGATTGACGAGCGTCAACGAGCTCCAGTTCTAGCGCGCACTATGCGTTGGATCAGCAGCGCTATTCGTGGTGGTCGCGATGATTACGCGTCAGTGATTGAAGATGCAACTGACCAGCTACGCGCAGCTGACTTACAACCAGATGAGATCTTTATCTGTGATGCGAAAACGCTGCAAGCGATCACGTCAGAAACGACTCAAGCTGTGATTCTGATGTCAGCTTTCCTAGGTAAGACGCGTCTTATCGATAACCAAGTTCTAGATTTGGTTACGGAAACAAAAGAAGAATTAAAAGAAGAAACGGCTGAATAGTCGGCTTCTGCTCTTAACGCAAAACAAAAACACCAAACGCAAAACATAAAAAAGGTCGATGTTATATCGACCTTTTTCTTTACCTGTTACTTAGATTAACCAAAGGTTAGCTACGTAAGCCAATCCCCTTAGTCACTAGATAGTGTGCAACGCCATACAGCGCTACGATAAACACACCCAATACACCAAACGACGTCACGATCCCCACATCAGACACACCCAAGAAGCCATATCTGAACGCGTTAACCATGTACACGATAGGGTTCAACTTCGATACACCTTGCCAGAATTCAGGCAATAGACTGATCGAGTAGAACACACCACCAAGGTACGTCAGCGGCGTTAAGATAAAGGTTGGGATAATAGAGATATCATCAAACGTGCGTGCGAATACCGCGTTAATCAAGCCACCCAAAGCGAATACTACCGACGTTAAAAATACCGTCGCAATGATCACGCCCCAATGGTCAACTTGTAAGTCGACAAAGAACAACGACACGAAGGTTACTATGGTACCCACTAACAAGCCACGAACCACACCACCCATTACGAAGCCGGCGATAATCACGTAGTTAGGAACAGGCGCTACAAGCAGCTCTTCAATGTTCTTCTGGAACTTGGCACTAAAGAACGATGAAGCAACGTTGGAATATGAGTTGGTGATCACCGACATCATGATCAGACCGGGAACAATGTATTCCATGTAGCTAAAGCCGTTCATTTCACCAATACGCGCACCAATCAGGTTACCGAAGATGATGAAGTAAAGCGTCATGGTAATCGCTGGCGGCACTAGAGTCTGCACCCAGATACGAGTAAAGCGATTGATCTCTTTGGTCAACAAACTGCAGAAAGCGGTCCAATATAGGCTGTACATATTATTTACTCCCCTCACGGACGATACTCACAAATAGCTCTTCTAGACGGTTTGCTTTGTTACGCATAGAGAGGACTTTAACCTGTTGCTCGCTCAATTGAGCAAAGATGGTATTCAAACCTAGGTTCTTGTCGATTTCGATTTCTAGCGAGCCATTGACCATCACTTGGCTATTCACGCCTTCAAGCTTAGGTTCAGTCGTGCCCTCTTCCAGATCCAGAATAAAGGTCTCAGCACTCAATTTGCCCAACAGCGCTTTCATTGTTGTGTTCTCAATCAGCTCACCGCGATTGATGATACCAATGTTGCGACACAGCATTTCTGCTTCTTCTAGGTAGTGCGTGGTCAAGATAATGGTAATGCCCTGCTTCTCATTGATCTCTTTTAGGAATTCCCACATTGAACGACGTAGTTCAATATCAACGCCTGCTGTCGGTTCATCAAGGATCAACAAATGAGGTTCATGCATCAATGCACGCGCGATCATCAAACGACGCTTCATACCACCAGACAAGTTACGCGCGCGTTCGCCACGCTTTTCCCACAGATCGAGTTGAGATAGGTACTTTTTCGCTCGCTCTTTCGCTAATGCTTTTGGCACGCCGTAATAACCCGCTTGTTGCAGCACGATCTGTTCAACGGTTTCAAACGGGTTAAAGTTAAACTCTTGAGGCACAAGGCCTAAGTTCTGCTTCGCCAATTCCAGATCGGTATCAATGTCGTAGCCGAACACTTTAACCTTGCCTGACGTTTTATTTACCAGTGAAGAGATAACACCAATGGTGGTTGATTTACCCGCACCATTGGGACCAAGTAGTGCGTAAAAGTCGCCTTTTTCTACTTGTAAACTAACGCCCTTAAGAGCCTCGAAGCCCCCAGCATAAGTTTTTCTTAATTGCTCAATTTCTAATGCATACATAGAGATAGACTGCCATTTGCTATAGATAAGATGTAGACGACCGAGCTTGAGGAAGAGAGTAATGCTTAAAACGAGCTAGCAGAAAACTAACCCAAACTTGTTAACTCGGCCATTTTGCAAACAAGTTTATCGTTGATTGACGATTAATACAAATATCGTGTGAGAGTTTCTTTCGAAAACAAATAAGCGTCTTGGCTACGTGAAGACTAAATCAACGTTCAATAAATATAAAAATGCCGCTAAGTGATTCACTTAACGGCATTAATGATCAGTCTTGAAGTGAGCGTCTATGGCTTATTCATATCAGGTCATTCATATCAGCTTATTACTGAAAAATTAAACTGACTCAAATTGATGCTCATCTCTGTCGACATAGCTTGTTGCTGCCGTCAGGGCTTCATATCTGAATCGATAAGTGTTGGATTCAGGTACTAGGTCAATCACGTGGAACTTCTCTAGTTGTTGACGAGTATTCTCATTAGGACACAGCAGATACACCTCACACTGCGCATCCAATGCATCTTTAATCGCATTCTCTAGCGCTAGGCCAACAGTGACATCAATCATAGGTACATCTGTCAGGTCTAGAATCATCGCTTCATAGTCAGAGATACTTGAGTGCTGACGTGAAATCGCCTTTGAAACGCTGAATATCATCGGCCCTGATAGGTAGAAGAATAGCACCTTACCATTGGCACTATCGAGTAACTGACGTTCGCTATCAGTCAATGGGATATCGTCTTCATCATCACCATCACTGATCGCCTTAACTTGTCTGGCTTGCTCTCGGCTTAATCTTTCAATAATCAGAATATTCGAGATAAACACACCCAGTCCAACGGCAATAATCAAGTCAACAAACACAGTCAATAGCATCACGCCGTACATCACGCCCATGCCGGCATAGCTAACCTTGTGCGCGCGCTGGATAAAGCTCCAATCTAGGATATTGAAACCAACATACATCGCGATACCAGCCAGCACTGCCATAGGAATCGGTTCTGTTAAACCACCTGCAACCAATACCACGAGCGCAAGTACTAAAGCTCGAATAACACCTGAAAGCGGAGAACGCGCTCCCACCTGAATATTGGTTACAGTCCCCATAGTGGCACCCGCGCCAGGTAGTGCACCAAACAGGCCAGAGATCATATTGGCAATGCCTTGGCCACGAAGCTCTTTGTCTGAGTCATGCTCTTTACGAGTCAATGAATCTCCGATAACCGCGGTCAAAAGCGTATCAATACAACCTAATGTACCAAGCACCAAGGCATCGATAACCATAGTAGTAAACTGTTCAGCGCTGATCGTAGGGATAACGAGGGAAGGTAAACCAGCTGGGATTTCACCAATACGGCGAATAGAGTCGGTATCAAAAATAATGACGGACAAGAGCGTTACAGCCACTAACGCGACCAGTTGAGCAGGCACATACTTACGATACTTAGCGGGGAAGCCAAAAAGAATACCGAGTGTCAGAGCACCTAGAAATAGCTCACTCACTTTTAAGTTTGCTAGCGTATCAGGTAAAGCAGAGAGCGTGCCCATTACACCACCGGATGGAGCGGCATGCCCTAACAATGGAGACAGCTGCAAGATAATCAGAATAACGCCAATGCCCGACATGAATCCGGAGATCACGCTATATGGCATCAAAGTGACGTATTTTCCTAGCTTTAACGTACCAAGTAATATCTGGAATGCACCGGCCATCATCACGACAGTAAAGGTCATTGCCATACCCGTTTCAGGATATTTAGCAACCATACTCGTCATTACGGCAGTCATGATCACCGTCATCGGGCCGGTAGGTTCAGAAATCAAACTACTCGAACCGCCAAACAATGCTGCAAATAGGCCAACCATAATGGCGCCCCACAAGCCAGCTTCAGCTCCCGCGCCAGAAGCAACACCAAATGCCAATGCTAAAGGTAACGAGATGATGGCTGTAGTTACACCGCCAAACATATCCCCTTTGAGATTGATATCCGTAAAACGACTTCCAAACAAAACACACCTTCCTGATGATGAAATGACAAACCTTATCACTTTAGCAAATGTATCAAGTGTTCAGAAAGTGTTAATTCAATCACATTATTCATGTCTTATAACCGGATTATTGATAGTGGGCTAAGTTTATGATTTTTCGTACTAGAACACGTCAGATGAGTACATTTTGACGCAGTTTTTACGAGATTGAATTTGTAACATTGTGTATAGTTAAGCATCTTAATTGAGGGATGTAAGAAGCAAGATGCCAGAAATAAAACAGCTTTTTGAGAACAATTCCAAATGGTCTGAAGAAATTCGCTCTGAAAGACCTGAGTATTTTACAACGCTTGAAGAGGGTCAAAGCCCTGGTTTTCTATGGATAGGTTGTTCAGATAGCCGAGTTCCAGCCGAGCGCCTGACTGGCTTATATTCTGGAGAACTGTTTGTTCACCGAAACGTGGCCAACCAAGTGGTTCATACAGACCTAAACTGTCTATCTGTTGTTCAGTACGCAGTAGATGTGCTTAAAGTGAAACACATTATTGTCTGTGGTCACTACGGTTGTGGCGGTGTTAACGCGGCGATTGATAACCCTAAACTTGGTCTTATCAACAACTGGTTACTGCACATCCGTGACAATTACCTAAAATACCGCAAGCAAATCGAGGGGCTTCCTCGTGAACAATGGGGTGACAAGTTATGCGAAATTAACGTCGCAGAACAGGTTTATAACCTAGGTAACTCAACCATTATGCAAAATGCGTGGGAGCGTGGCCAAGACGTTGAAATCCATGGTGTGGTTTATGGTATTGGCGATGGCAAGCTACAGGACCTTGGCGTACGTTGCTCAAGTAACGATACTTTAGAGAACAGTCACTTAGATGCATTAAACAAGATCTTAACGACGCCTCTTCTTAGTCAACAAAGCTAACCCATTCCGTCATATATACAAAAAGCCCGCATCAAGCGGGCTTTTTAATGACTTCTAAACCACAAGCGTAATGATTACTCTTGAGGTACTACCTTACCGATGTACGGTAGGTGACGATATTTTTGTGCGTAGTCGATACCAACACCAACAACAAACTCGTCTGGGATCTCAAAACCAATCCATTTTGTATCGACAGTCACTTCACGGCGAGAAGGCTTGTCTAATAGCGTACAAATTTCGATAGACTTAGGACCACGTAGGCTCAGAATCTCTTTTACTTTAGTCAGCGTGTTACCTGTATCGATAATATCCTCTACAAGTAGAACGTCTTTACCTTGGATATCATCATCAAGATCTTTCAAAATACGAACATCACGTGAGCTTTCCATGCCGTTGCCGTAGCTAGACGCGGTCATGAAATCAACTTGGTGAGTTAAATCGATAGCACGAGCAAGATCTGCCATAAAGACAAAAGATCCACGCAATAAGCCAACTAAAACTAGATCTTCACTACCGTTGTAGTGTTCCGTGATCTGTTTGCCTAGTTCGTTCACTCGATCCTGAACTTCTTGCTCAGAGATCATGACTTCAACTGTATGCTTCATACTGCTCTCATTCTATTTGGTGATTGCGACGAATGTTGACAGTTTCGTCAGTTGTGTCGCTCAATTTTGTGCGTAAGTCTAGCACTGCTCAAATACCCACACCACCTTATGGTTCGAATTTACTGTCAGATTCTCCACGAAATGTGCGCTGGTGCCTTATCCAATACTCGTCTCCTTTCACATCAATGCTGATCACGCTTTATGTATCAAGTTTGATGTAACTGTCTATAAAACAAGCTGAAAGGATTGACCATTCGCATATGCACCATTACACTCATCTTGGCTTAAATAATAATAAAATCATTAATATAAAAATTTCGTTGGCAAGGAAAATAAAATGGACTCAATATCTAAGAGACCTAGAACTAGGCTTTCACCTTTAAAAAGAAAACTTCAATTGATGGAAATCGCTCTTGAGGTATTCTCTCGCCGCGGCATCGGTCGTGGTGGACACGCTGATATTGCAGACATCGCTCAGGTGTCTGTCGCAACGGTATTTAACTACTTCCCAACCCGTGAAGATCTGGTTGATGAAGTACTAAATCACGTTGTACGCCAATTCTCTAACTTCCTTTCAGACAATATCGATCTGGATATTCACGCAAAACAAAACCTACATAATATTGCGACTGAAATGGTGACGTTAGTGGCTCAAGATAGCCATTGGTTAAATGTATGGTTCGAATGGAGCGCTTCGACTCGTGATGAAATATGGCCGCTATTCGTAACCACCAACCGCACTAACCAAATGTTAGTACAAAACATGTTTAGCAAAGCGATTGAACGCGGCGAAGTCTGTGACGATCACGACCCTAAACATCTAGCGAATCTATTCCACGGCATTTGCTACTCGCTATTCATCCAAGCGAAACGTGTAGAAACGCCAGAAGAGCTTTCAAGCTTAACGGATAGCTATTTGAACATGCTGTGCATTTATAAATAGATTTGAAATTCGGTCTTCGAAAAAAACTTAGGGATTGGCGTATTGCGTCAATCCTTTTTTGTTACCGATAGAGGGCTATTGGTTTAAAAAGATTCCCTACTCCCTCCTTCGTCAGTCTAGGGAATGACGCACATAGTGATCTGCAACTCTCTCACATTCAAAAATAACCCAATCACAAAGTTCAACACCTCACTCCGTCATCCTCAAGAACGAGGGACGAACGAGTTGGGGATCTCTTACAGGCATGACGACTATCTGTTCTTCAGATATAAAAAAACCGCTGACGAATCAGCGGCTTTTATAATCTAGATATACTCAAAATAATTGGAGTTGCAGCTAGGCGACCCTTTCTTTGTTAAGTGACTGAAGTTCAGCCCTATGAGCATAGATTTACTATGTGATTAGGGTGAACTTACGCAGTTAACAACGCTGCGGCTTCAAGTATGAAGAGTATTTACTTTTTCTTTTTCACTGCTTTCTTATTTGGAAGGTCAGTGATTGAACCTTCGAATACTTCCGCAGCTAGACCAACAGACTCGTGTAGAGTTGGGTGAGCGTGGATAGTAAGTGCGATATCTTCTGCATCACAACCCATTTCGATCGCTAGGCCGATTTCGCCAAGAAGTTCACCACCGTTAGTACCAACAACAGCACCACCGATTACGCGATGAGTATCTTTATCGAAGATCATCTTAGTCACGCCGTCTGCACAGTCAGAAGCGATTGCACGACCAGAAGCAGCCCAAGGGAAAGTAGCAACTTCGTAATTGATGCCTTCAGCTTTCGCTTCTTTCTCAGTCTTACCTACCCAAGCAACTTCTGGCTCAGTGTACGCAATTGATGGGATTACTTTAGGGTCGAAGTAGTGCTTCTTACCAGAGATAACTTCAGCAGCTACGTGACCTTCATGCACACCTTTGTGAGCAAGCATTGGTTGACCAACAACATCACCGATCGCGTGGATGTGAGGAACGTTAGTACGCATTTGCTTATCAACATTGATGAAACCACGCTCATCAACTTCGATACCCGCTTTTTCAGCGTCGATAAGTGCACCGTTTGGAACACGACCGATAGCAACAAGAACAGCATCGTAGCGTTCAGCTTCAGCTGGTGCTTTTTTGCCTTCCATTGAAACGTAGATACCGTCTTCTTTTGCTTCAACAGCAGTCACTTTAGTTTCAAGCATTAGCTTGAACTTGTTCTTAATGCGCTTAGTGAAAACTTTAACGATGTCTTTATCCGCAGCAGGGATAACTTGATCGAACATCTCTACAACTTCAACTTTAGAACCTAGAGAGTGGTAAACCGTACCCATCTCAAGACCGATGATACCGCCGCCCATGATAAGCAGTTTTTCAGGTACTTCGTTTAGTTCTAGTGCATCCGTAGAATCCCAAATACGTGGGTCTTCATGTGGGATGAAAGGAAGTTTGATTGGGCGAGAACCCGCAGCAATGATTGCGTTGTCGAAGTTAACAGTTGTTGCTTCGCCTTCGCCTTCAACAAGAATGCTGTTAGGACCAGTGAACTTACCGAAACCGTTAACAACAGTAACGTTACGCATCTTAGCCATACCGCCAAGACCGCCAGTTAGTTGATCAACTACTTTTTCTTTCCAGATACGGATCTTGTTGATGTCCGTTTGTGGCTCGCCGAATACAACGCCGTGCTCTGCCATCGCTTTAGCTTCTTCGATTACTTTAGAAACGTGAAGAAGTGCTTTTGATGGAATACAACCAACGTTTAGACATACACCACCAAGAGTGCTGTAACGTTCAACTAGTACTGTTTCTAGACCTAAATCCGCACAACGGAATGCCGCTGAGTAACCAGCAGGACCTGAACCAAGTACAACAACTTGGGCTTTAATTTCTTTGCTCATTGTGACCTCTTGTAGTCATTATCCCTAACAGGCTGAGTAGATGTTCTTAAAATTATTGGGCTTTCAAACAGGAAACATTTTACAGAGATGTTAACAGTGTGAAAGTAGCTTTAAGTTAGCCTGTGAGCTAGACAACAATTCCCCATCAGATTATGAGAAATGCAGGAAACTGTTCTCTAAAAATAGTCTTTATATAAAGAATTAAGGTGACCCGAAAGTCACCTTAATAATTACTTTCTCAATTACAGTACTAGACGACGAATGTCAGATAGTGCGCTGTTTAGGAAAGTAATGAAGCGTGCACCTTCAGCACCATCGATCACACGGTGGTCGTATGATAGAGACAGTGGAAGCTGTAGACGTGGTTGGAACTCTTTACCATTCCAAACTGGCTTAATTTCAGACTTAGATACACCTAGGATACCTACTTCTGGAGCATTTACGATTGGAGTAAATGCAGTGCCGCCAATACCACCAAGGCTAGAGATTGTGAAACAACCGCCTTGCATGTCTGCCGCTGTTAGCTTACCAGAACGTGCTTTCTTAGAAACAGCCATTAGCTCTTCAGATAGCTCGTAAATGCCTTTCTTGTTCACGTCTTTGAAGACAGGAACAACTAGACCGTTTGGTGTATCAACAGCGATACCCACGTTTACGTACTTCTTAAGAATGATGCTTTCGCCATCTTCAGAAAGAGAAGAGTTAAACGCTGGGAATGCTTCTAGCGCTTTAGCAACAGCTTTCATGATGAACACAAGTGGAGTGATCTTCATGCCAGTGTCTTTCTTCGCTTCGATTGCGTTCTGTTCTTTACGGAATGCTTCTAGCTCAGTGATGTCAGCGTTATCCCACTGTGTAACGTGAGGGATCATTACCCAGTTACGGTGTAGGTTTGCGCCAGAAATTTTCTTGATCTTAGAAAGTTTCTGAACTTCAGTTTCGCCGAACTTGCTGAAGTCAACTTTTGGCCATGGTAGTAGACCAAGAGCAGAACCATCGCCGCCTTTGCCAGATGCCGCTGCACCAGACTCAAGACGCTTAAGTGCATCTTTAACGTAAGACTGAACGTCTTCTTTAAGGATACGGCTCTTACGACCAGTACCTTTAACCTTAGAAAGGTTAACGCCAAATTCACGAGCTAGACGACGAACTACTGGAGAAGCGTGCGCGTAGTCACCGTTCTCTTGGAAGTCGCCAGCTGCTGGAGCCGCTGCAGGTGCTTCTGCTTTAGGAGCAGGTGCCGCCGCTGGAGCTGCTGCTTGTGCAGGTGCTGCAACAGGAGCAGGCGCTGCGCCTTCAACCGGAGTGCCGGCCACGACGAAAGTCATGATTAGAGAGCCAGTTGACACTTTGTCGCCAGCTGCAATCTTAATCTCTTTTACTGTACCAGCGAATGGTGCAGGAACTTCCATTGAAGCTTTGTCGCCTTCAACAGTAATTAGAGATTGCTCTTCTTCTACTGTATCGCCAACCGCTACCATGATTTCAGTAACTTCTACTTCGTCACCACCGATATCAGGAACGTTTACTTCTTTTTCAGCTGATGCTGCTGGAGCCGCTGCAACTGGTGCCGCCGCTGGAGCAGGAGCTGCTGCAACTGGAGCGCCAGAGCCCGCTACTTCACCTGTTTCTACAGAGAAAATCATTACTAGAGAACCAGTCGATACTGAGTCACCAGAAGCGATCTTGATTTCTTTAACGATACCAGCGAATGGTGCAGGAACTTCCATTGAAGCCTTGTCACCTTCAACAGTAAGAAGAGATTGCTCTTCTTCTACTGCGTCACCGATAGCAACCATGATTTCAGTTACTTCAACTTCATCACCGCCGATGTCAGGAACGTGAACTTCTTTAAGCTCAGCTGCCGTTGCAGGAGCAGCTGCAACTGGTGCCGCCGCTTCAACTGCTGGAGCAGCCGGTGCTGCTGCAGCACCTTCCGCAGGAGAGCCTGCCTCTTCAAAGATCATGATAAGAGAACCAGTAGAAACAGAATCGCCTTCCGCTACTTTGATTTCTTTAACGATACCCGCTTGAGACGCAGGAACTTCCATTGAAGCTTTGTCGCCTTCAACAGTGATCAGTGACTGCTCTTCTTCAACCTTGTCGCCAACGTTTACAAGAATCTCAGTTACTTCAACCTCGTCAGCACCGATGTCTGGTACATTAATTTCGATTGTCATTGTATTTACCTACCTTAATGCCAGTCTTATGCGTATTGCGGGTTAGTTTTTTCAGTGTCGATATCGAATTTAGCAATTGCTTCAACAACTACAGATTTCTCGATGTCACCACGTTTAGCCAGTTCAGTTAGAGCTGCAACTACGATGTAGCCAGCGTTAACTTCGAAGTGACGACGTAGGTTTGCACGGCTGTCAGAGCGGCCGAAACCATCTGTACCAAGTACTTTGTAAGACTCAGTTGGCATGTACGCACGTACTTGCTCAGCGTAGTTCTTCATGTAGTCAGTCACTGCGATTGCAGGTTCTTTACCAAGAACAGTCGTGATGTACGGTACTTTCTCTTCAGCTTCTGGGTGAAGCATGTTGTCACGCTCTACCGCTTGGCCGTCACGAGTTAGTTCGTTGAACGACGTTACAGAGAATACGTCAGATGCTACGCCGTACTCTTCGCTTAGAATTTCAGCCGCTTTACGCGCTTCGTTCATGATAGTACCAGAGCTCATTAGTTGAACTTTGCCCTTAGCACCAGCGTGAGATTCAAGCTTGTAGATACCTTTACGGATGCCTTCTTCAGCGCCTTCTGGCATTGCTGGCATTGCGTAGTTCTCGTTCATTACTGTTAGGTAGTAGTAAACGTTCTCTTGCTCAGGACCGTACATGCGACGGATACCGTCTTGCATGATTACCGCTAGCTCGTAAGCGAACGTTGGGTCGTAAGAGATACAGTTAGGGATAGTGTTCGCTTGGATGTGCGAGTGACCATCTTCGTGCTGTAGACCTTCACCGTTCAGTGTTGTACGACCTGCAGTAGCACCTAGTAGGAAGCCACGAGCTTGTTGGTCGCCTGCTAGCCATGCCATGTCACCAATACGTTGGAAACCGAACATTGAGTAGTAGATGTAGAACGGGATCATCGGTAGATCGTTTGTGCTGTATGAAGTTGCAGCAGCAACCCATGAAGCCATAGAACCTAGTTCGTTGATACCTTCTTGAAGAACTTGACCAGACGTTGCTTCTTTGTAGTAAGAAACGATGCCTTTATCTTCAGGTGTGTATTCTTGACCGTGTGGGTTGTAGATACCAACCTGACGGAATAGACCTTCCATACCGAATGTACGAGCTTCATCACAGATGATAGGAACGATGTTCTTACCAATGTTCTTATCTTTAAGAAGGATGTTTAGCGTACGTACATAAGCCATAGTTGTAGAGATATCACGCTTCTGTTCACCTAGTAGAGGTGCGAATGCGTCTAGCTCAGGAACCTTGAACTCTTGAGTAAACTTAGGAAGACGTGCAGGTGTGTAACCGTGTAGAGCGTTACGACGAGCGTGCATGTATTCGTACTCAGGCGTACCTTCTTCCAATTTCAGGTAAGGAAGTTCAGCGATCTTCTCATCTGAAAGGATGTCTTCTAGGCCTAGGCGATCACGTAGGTGTTGAACATGAGTCATGTCCATTTTCTTAACACCGTGTGCAATGTTCTTACCTTCAGCTGCATCACCCATGCCGTAACCTTTAACTGTCTTAGCTAGGATTACAGTTGGCTTACCGTTTGTCTCTTTAGCATTGTTGAATGCAGCAAACAGTTTAGAAGAATCGTGACCACCACGCTTAAGAGCGAAGATTTCGTCATCAGTCATATCTGCAACTAGTGCAGCTGTTTCTGGGTACTTACCAAAGAAGTGCTCACGTACGTATGCGCCATCTTTAGATTTGAATGTTTGGTAGTCACCATCGATAGTTTCGTTCATTAGTTGAAGAAGCTTACCAGTAGTGTCTTTAGCTAGTAGAGAATCCCAGTTGCTACCCCAGATAACTTTAACAACGTTCCAACCTGCACCTTTGAATAGGCCTTCAAGTTCTTGGATGATGCTACCGTTACCCATTACAGGGCCGTCTAGACGCTGTAGGTTACAGTTGATTAGGAAACATAGGTTGTCTAGCTTCTCACGCGCAGCGAAAGAGATAGCACCACGTGATTCTGGCTCATCCATCTCACCGTCACCTAGGAACGCGTATACGCGTTGCGCTGAAGTTTCTTTCAGGCCACGGCCGTCAAGGTACTTAAGGAAGCGCGCTTGGTAGATAGCAGAGATAGGGCCAAGACCCATAGATACTGTCGGGAACTGCCAGAACTCAGGCATCAGTTTCGGGTGCGGGTAAGAAGGGATACCTTTACCATCAACTTCTTGACGGAAGTTATCTAGCTGTTCTTCAGTTAGACGACCTTCAACGAATGCACGAGAGTAGATACCTGGAGAGATGTGACCTTGGTAGTAAACTAGATCGCCACCGTCCGTCTCATTTGGAGCACGGAAGAAGTGGTTGAAACATACTTCGTAGAACGCTGCAGCTGACTGGTAAGAAGCCATGTGACCACCAAGGTCTAGGTCTTTCTTAGAAGCACGCAATACAATCATGATTGCGTTCCAGCGAATAATCGAACGAATACGACGCTCAAGAGTTACGTCACCAGGGTAAGCTGGCTCTTGTGCTGCTGGAATTGTGTTGATGTAGTTTGTGTTGATGCCTGTAGCCATATCAACACCATCTAAACGCGCTTTATCTAGAACTTGTTCTAGTAAAAACTGTGCACGTTCTACACCTTCTTCACGTACTACTGACTCAAGAGCTTCTAACCAATCTTGAGTTTCCAGAGCATCAACGTCATGCTTCATGTCAGACATGGCGATCTATCCTTTTTGTTAGTTGGATTCTACTAAACACGTAAATAGCCGAAGTATTACGGCTATTTACCCTGTTGAATTCGACGTAAAGAACGTTCGCGGCGCGACTCTTCTTTGGTCAAATCCATCAATGTTTCTTCGATGTAAGCTAAATGAGAGTGTGACATTTCACGTGCCTGTTCTGGCTGTCCTGAAACGATCGCATCCACAATGTTAGCTCGATGTATACTCACTTTCTCCACAACGTCTTTACGACGATGCAACAGCTTTAAATTCTCTAAGACGTTTTGTTCGAGTAACGGAGCCAAGCTACGAACAATGTGCAATAACACCACATTGTGCGCTGCCTCTGTTAAAGCAATAAGAAAAGCCATCACCGCTGCAGATTCGGCTTCAATATCACCCTTTTCTTGCGCGCCGTGAATTTTTTCTTGGCAGGCTTGAATTCGAGCAAAGTCTTCATCAGTGCCACGCAATGCCGCGAAGTAAGCCGAAATCCCTTCCATCGCATGACGCGATTCCAACAAGTCTAGTTGGGTTTCAGAATGGGACGACAACAAATTAAGCAAAGGATCTGAAAAGCTTTTCCAGATATTTTCGCTAACAAACGTACCTCCACCTTGACGGCGAGTAAGCAAGCGTTTTGCTTCTAAACGTTGTATCGCTTCTCGGATCGAAGGACGAGACACATCGAACTGTTTCGCCAGTTCGCGCTCAGGCGGCAGCTGCTGCCCTGGAGCCAGTGTTCCTTCCACTATCAACCTTTCTAACTCTTGTTCGATAACATCGGAGAGTTTTGGCTGACGAATCCTTTGATAAGCCATAGTTTGTTGTTCTTCTTTTTCTTCGCTGACAATTGGTAATACCAATTTTAAGTTGGGCAGAAATTAACATAATTAAAACGCCACTGTCCAGCCTAAAATTGACCTGCATCATAGAATACAGCGTGAATTAACCATGATTTAACAAATGAAATTTAAAACAGCAACCAAATTGGTCTTACCATTTACAGGGGTAATACTTTTGGGGAGTGTTCGTGCTAGAAAGTTTCAGGATAAAAATGAATTGTTTCAGAAAGATTAGTGTCACTCGTTTAAAAATCGAACCAAACGCACATTTAGGGTGGAAATTCTGTTCATAAGTTTTAATAAATGAGTGTTTGATAAGCTCGTCACACTCTCGATTTATTGATGCTCCCCGTCCGACCACTTCCTTTACAAAAGCACAACAAAAATTCACAAACAATTATGCTCATCGTTGATTATCTAGAGCCCTTCAATGAGCAGAGTCTTGTTGTGAATTCGGATTTAGAAACTCAGTTGGCCTTGATATTTCTTCCAATCAAAAACCAAACCGGGGTCAGTCTTTCGTAGCGGAGCGATGTATTGATGGCCAGTGATACGCTGACGCGTAATCTGCGGGAAGTTCGACACCAATGTCTCCGTTAATTGAGCCAAAGATTGGTATTGCTGCTCGGTATAAGCAACAAAGTCACTGCCTTCCAGTTCAATGCCAATAGAGTAGTCATTACATCTTTCACGGCCAGCGAAGCTCGATTGACCCGCATGCCAAGCTCGGTCTAAGAAAGAAACGAACTGCACCACTTCCCCATCGCGACGAATCAAACAGTGCGCCGACACGCCCATTTGGTGAATCACCTTAAAAAACGGGTGTTCCTTCGGGTCGAGTTTGCCCGTAAAAAACAGTTCTATGTAAGGCCCACCAAATTGACCCGGAGGCAAGCTAATGTTGTGAACCACCAGCAGAGAGATATCGTCGGCACTCGGTCGAGCATCAAAATACGGAGAAGGAACATGCCGAGCGTTGTCGTACCATCCGTTGGAGCTGATCGTCATCTTGGTCTCACTTTCTTTTCTGCTAGCACAATAAGATGTGACCTTGCCCATAGAGCAGTCGCGCTAGCCTCTTTAATTTGAAGTTAAGCAAGAGTATCATTCCATTCCCACTCCCTTTCAAGATTAGATTTGCGATGAAAAACACACATAACAGCCACCAACGCCTTGACTACTTAAAAGAGCAACTGCCTCTAGAGATCACTCGTGCAGTAGCCGAGACTATCAAAGAAGATCTAGGTGGTACGTTAGATCCAGCGGCTGATATTACGGCAAGTCTAATCCCTGCAGACGCAATCAACAGTGCAACCATCATTACCCGTGAGCACGGCGTGTTCTGTGGTAAAGCTTGGGCTGATGAAGTGTTTAAGCAATTGGGCGGTGAAGTGACTATCGAGTGGAATGTAGAAGATGGCGACAAGGTTGAACCAAACCAAACGCTTTGCACGCTAACTGGCCCAGCACGCGCGCTATTAACGGGTGAGCGCAATGCAATGAATTTCATTCAAACGCTATCTGGTTGTGCGACTACGACGGCTATCTACGCAGACAAAATCAAACACACCGAATGCCGCTTGTTAGATACACGTAAAACGATTCCTGGCCTACGCAGCGCACTGAAATACGCGGTGGCTTGTGGTGGCGGTTTCAACCACCGTATCGGTGTTTTCGATGCCTACCTAATTAAAGAAAACCACATCATCGCATGTGGCGGTATTGAAAAAGCTATTTCAACAGCAAAAGAGCTAAACCCGGGTAAGCCTGTAGAAGTGGAAACTGAGAGCCTAGAAGAGCTAGAGCAAGCTATCAACGCTGGCGCAGACATCATCATGCTAGACAACTTCACTACGGACATGATGCGTGAAGCAGTTAAGATTAACGCGGGTCGTGCTGCACTAGAAAACTCTGGTAACGTGACACTAGACACCATCGCAGAATTTGCTGAAACGGGTGTTGATTACATCTCGGTAGGTGCACTAACTAAGCACCTGAAAGCAATGGATCTATCAATGAGATTCAAAGCGTAATTTACTGAATAATAAATAAGTTATCGCTGAAGGCACTGTTAATAACAGTGCCTTTTTTATTGCCTTAATTGTCAGTATTTCAAGCAGTTATTTAAGTTGATCGCATAAATTTGCGCACTATATGAAACACCACACTAATAAATACAAAACCACTCGCGGCCACACCTAAACACAATTCCACTTCCCCATTCCGACTTCTATTCTTTCCATCAACCAGTGCTTGCGCTGAAACAAACTAAACAATGGAATAGAACAATGAATAACAAAAATAGAAGAACGAATCAGAAAGGTTTTACGCTGATTGAATTGATGATCGTGGTAGCCGTGATTGGAGTATTGGCCGCGATTGCAGTTCCTCAATATCAAAAATATGTTGCTAAAAGTGAAGCAGCATCGGCATTGGTAACAATTGCAGCTCTAAAAAGTAATGTAGAAACCGACCTTGCAACTACAGGAGCTTTTCCAGCATTAACAGCCACATCAGGAGGAGATGCAAGTTTAGGTGTTCCAATTGTAACGTCAGGAACAATTGCATTCACAGCTTCCGCGACAGCCCCAAAAGGTTATGCTATACACAAGTTCAATAATGCTGGTGTTAGCTCATACCTTCAGAATAAAACAATTCAATTAGTAAGAGATGCAAATGGCAACTGGGCGTGTGAAGTTGATTTTGGTTCAGCAAATGATACAAGTGTAATTCCGAAAAACTGTGAATTTAAAGCCACATTAACAGCTGGGTAAGTCAATGCTCACCAACCTCCCAACCGTTCTCCGTCAGGCTAACTTGCTTAGCCTGACTCAAGAACAAGCTGTTACAGAGCAGGTTCAAGCTTCTGGTGGGTCTACGCCTGAAGCTTTGCTCACTTTGGGCTTATTCAACGGCGATAGCCTCGCACATAACATTCAGGCCATCTTCGGTTTACCGTTAGTCCAGTTGGCCAAGACTGACTATGAATCCTTGTGTGACCAATTGGGACTTCGTGAATTGATCACTAAGTATCGTGCTATCCCAGTTGTCCTCTCTAACTCTACTCTCACGCTCGCCTCTGCCGATCCAACCGACTTGCAAGCTGAAGACGATTTTAGATTCGCGACTGGATTGCAGATAGAACTCGTTGTCGCTAACTATTCAGAATTAGAAGGCGCAATACGAAAACTGTATGGTCGCTCTATTTCCGGGCAAGACTCCAGGCGCAAAGAGATCACCCAAGACGAACTGGCTAATCTGGTTGAAGTGTCTGACGATGAAATGACGTCAATTGAAAACCTCAGCAAAGACGACTCCCCTGTTAGCCGTTTTATAAACCAAATATTAGTGGATGCGGTGCGTAAAGGCGCATCAGACATCCACTTCGAACCTTATGAAGAAAACTACCGAGTGCGTCTGCGTTGCGATGGCATTCTTGTTGAGGTCCAACAGCCCGCGTCTCATTTAAGCCGTCGGTTATCCGCTCGTTTAAAGATTCTCGCCAAACTTGATATCGCTGAACGTCGCTTACCTCAAGACGGCCGTATTAAGCTGCGTTTGAACGACGAGCTGGCGATCGATATGCGTGTGTCGACTCTACCGACATTGTGGGGAGAAAAGATCGTACTGCGTCTTCTAGACAGCAGCGCAGCCAATTTAGATATCGATAAATTAGGTTACAGCGAGGATCAAAAAGCGCTCTATCTCAATGCCCTAAAACGCCCGCAAGGGATGATCTTAATGACAGGGCCCACAGGCAGTGGCAAAACGGTCTCTCTTTACACTGGACTTCGCATGCTTAACACCACTGAGCGAAATATCTCAGCGGCTGAAGACCCTGTGGAGATCAATCTGCATGGTATTAATCAAGTTCAGGTGACACCAAAGATCGGTTTTGGGTTTGCCGAAGCATTGCGATCGTTTTTACGACAAGATCCTGATGTGGTGATGCTCGGTGAGATCCGAGATCTAGAAACTGCAGAGATCGCGATCAAAGCGTCGCAAACCGGACATTTAGTACTTTCAACATTACACACCAACTCAGCAGCAGAAACCGTCACCCGACTCGCCCACATGGGGATTGAGCCCTTTAACCTCGCTTCGTCATTAAGCTTAATTATCGCGCAGCGACTGGCAAGGCGACTCTGCAACCACTGTAAAGCAGCTGACAAATCGCCGGACATATTTCTGCGTCACTCTATTCCTAACAATCAAACACTCTACAAAGCCAACCCTAAAGGGTGCAATGAGTGTAATCAGGGTTACTCCGGTCGAGTGGGCATCTACGAAGTGATGCCGTTCACCGACAAACTAAAAAATAGCCTGATCAATAAACCTAACGCGTTAGAGATTGAAGACATCGCGCGTAGAGAAGGCATGAGAACACTGCAAGAGTCCGGTATCGATAAGTTGCTTGAAGGCACGACCAGTTATCAAGAACTGCAACGTGTTCTGTATCTATAATTCATCGGAGCGCTCATGACGACCAAACTTCAGTCACAATTAAAAAACTACCACTGGAAAGGCATCAATAGCTCAGGCAAAAAGGTGTCAGGGCAAACCTTGGCACTCGCCGAATTAGAAGTACGAGAAAAGCTCAAAGAGCAGCATATTCAGATTAAGAAAATCAAAAAGAAAAGTATCTCAGCAATCACTCGTTTAACTCATCGAGTCAAAGCCAAAGATATCACTATTTTGACTCGACAACTGGCTACCATGTTGGCAACTGGTGTGCCGATCGTGCAAGCCATCAAGCTAGTGTCAGACAATCACCGCAAAGCAGAAATGAAATCGATTCTATCGCATATCTGCAAAGGTGTAGAAGCCGGAACGCCAATCTCAAAAGCGATGCGAACCGCAAGCCGCCACTTTGATGACCTCTATACAGACTTGGTCGCGACAGGCGAACTCTCCGGCAACCTTGCAAAAGTATTTGAACGCTTGGCGACCTATCGTGAAAAGAGTGAGCAACTAAAATCCAAGGTTATAAAGGCTCTCATCTACCCAGCAATGGTTGTAGCGGTCGCCCTTACCGTTTCCTACTTAATGCTGACCATGGTAATTCCTGAATTTGAATCAATGTTTTCTGGTTTCGGAGCAGACTTACCTTGGTTCACCCAGCAAGTGCTTTATCTTTCCCATTGGATGCAGGCTTATAGTTTCTATAGTGCCATCGGTATTGGTTTATTAATTCTGTCTTTTCAGCAGCTGCGTCAGCGATCCTACTCGATTCGACTTTCAACCAGTCGCCTTGGCTTACGCTTTCCTATCTTGGGTGCTGTCATCACCAAGGCATCGATTGCAAAGTTCAGCCGAACACTTTCAACCAGTTTCAGTTCTGGGATTCCCATCTTAACCAGCCTTAAAACAACAGCCAAAACCGCAGGCAACCTGCATTATGAGTCGGCCATCATCGAGGTTCACCGAGAAACTGCTGCTGGCATGCCAATGTATATCGCAATGCGCAATACCAACGCCTTCCCTGAAATGGTGTTACAGATGGTGATGATCGGTGAAGAGTCAGGAAACCTTGATGATATGCTCAATAAAGTAGCCTCGATTTACGAGTTTGAAGTCGACAACACCGTCGACAATTTGGGCAAGATTCTAGAGCCACTGATCATCGTGTTTTTAGGCACTGTCGTTGGCGGGCTTGTGGTTGCGATGTACTTACCGATCTTTAATCTTATGAGTGTGTTAGGATAGTTAAAGCAACTAAACCCCCATGAGCAGCAATCTCTGCTCACCTTGATTAAGTGGTAAAGGACACTATGGAAGTATTTCACTACTATCCTTGGCTATTCCCCGTATTAGCTTTCATTTTTAGCCTTCTTATCGGCAGCTTCCTCAACGTAGTCATACACCGTTTACCGATTATGATGGAACGCGAATGGCAACAAGAGTGCTCGGAATATTTCTCTCAATATAAAATTCCAGCGCCAGAGGGAAAGTTCAATCTCAGCATTCCTCGTTCAACCTGCCCGAAATGCAAAACCCAATTAAGAATCGTCGACAATATCCCAGTGTTAAGCTGGTTGCTCTTAAAGGGTAAGTGCCACAGCTGCGCTAATCCAATCAGTGCTCGCTACCCTTTGGTCGAACTGCTTACAGCAATACTTTGCACAATGGTTGCTAGCCACTTTGGTTTCAGTTACTACGCCATTGCTTTGATTCTTTTCACCTTCGCACTGATTACCGCGACCTTTATCGATCTCGATACCATGTTGTTGCCTGATCAAATCACCTTGCCTTTGGTATGGTCCGGTATCGCATTAGCACTGTTTAATATCGGCCCAGTATCGCTGCAAGATTCCGTGGTTGGCGCAATGGCTGGTTACCTCGCTTTATGGTCTGTTTATTGGTTGTTCAAACTGCTAACAGGTAAAGAAGGCATGGGGTACGGTGACTTTAAACTCCTGTCGGCCCTTGGTGCATGGCTTGGTTGGCAGCACCTACCGATGATCATCCTTTTATCTTCGCTGGTTGGCCTTGTGTTTGGTTTGATTCAACTTCGCCTGAAACAGCAAGGCATCGATAAAGCCTTCCCATTTGGTCCTTACCTCGCGATAGCTGGTTGGGTAAGCCTATTGTGGGGCAATGACATCATGGGTTGGTATTTCACTTCTGTGCTAGGGATTTAATCATGGCAATCATTATCGGATTAAGTGGTGGTATCGCCAGTGGCAAAACCACGGTAGCCAACCTATTCAATCAGCATTTCAATATTGATATTGTCGATGCTGATATCGTGGCACGCGAAGTAGTGGCATTGGGCAGCGAAGGCCTAAAACAGATCGCCGCTCATTTTGGCGAAGACATATTGCTTGAAGATGGCATGCTAAACCGAGCTAAACTGCGCGAAGTAATCTTCTCTGATCCCACCGAAAAACAATGGCTCAATGATCTTCTTCATCCCATGATCCGCGACAAAATTGACAGTGACCTGTCTAAAGTCACATCCCCTTATGCTTTATTAGTCGCACCGCTATTGGTTGAAAACCAAATGCAAGGCATGGCCGATCGCGTTTTAATCGTTGATGTGCCTACAGAAGTGCAAATAGAACGCACAATGAGTCGTGACAATGTTTCGAAGGAACAGGTTGCCGCAATTTTAAAATCACAAGCTTCAAGAGAACAGCGCTTAGCGGTTGCAGATGACGTGATTAAAAACCATACTAAAAACCAAGAACTTTTGCCTCAAATCACAGATTTACATCAAAAGTATCTGGCAATCAGTGCTGTAGATGGGTCAGAATAGAACAATGTTGAATGAAGGTTTGCTCGATGATCACCCATAAATTTGAACATCCTCTAAATGAGAAAACACGCATCTACTTAAGAGTCGAATCACTCTTGAGGCAGCTACACTTGTCTTCTACATTTTCCGATGCTCAACAGTATCAACTCTTTTTCCGTTCCATCTTTGATCTGATTGAAATCTTCGAACAGATCCAACTCAAGAGCGAACTCGCAAAAGATATTGAGAAGCAACGTGTAACCTACAAAAGCTGGTTAGATGTTGAAGGTGTCGATCAAGAGATGCTGACATCACTACTTAATGACATTGGTAACATCTATCGTGATCTGATGCAGGCAGAGCGTTTTGGCCAGTCACTTAAGGAAGACCGCTTTCTGAGTGCGATTCGCCAACGCTTTAATCTTCCAGGTGGCTCATGCTGCTTTGATTTACCCGCACTGCATTATTGGCTGCACCTTCCTCTTGATAAGAGAATGAGAGATGCTAAAGCTTGGATGGATAGCCTACAGCCTCTGTATGAAGCGCTAACACTGTGGTTGAAGCTCACCAGAGAGACTGGTCACTTTAAAGAGCAAATCGCTCGCGCTGGCTTCTTCCAGAGCGATGCCGATGAAGCGAATATCCTTCGTCTATCTATTCCAATGCAATACGGTGCCTACCCGATGATCTCAGGTCACAAGAACCGCTTTGCTGTTAAGTTCATGAGCTTTGAAACTGGGCAAGCCTGTACTCAAGACATCGAATTTGAATTGGCAATCTGCACCTAATTAATTTCCTTTATAGTTTGGCTTGAGCCCTCACTCGAGCCTAAACTCACTATTATTACACCTTCAAATTAAGAATCACTATGTCGAAGAAAATCACCATCGTTAAATGCCCTCAATGTAATGCTGACGTTGAATGGGGCGAACAAAGCCCGCACCGCCCGTTTTGCAGCAAGCAATGTCAGATGATTGATTTCGGTGAATGGGCAGACGAAGAGAACAGCATCGCTGGCGCACCAGATATGTCAGATAGCGATGGTTGGTCGGAAGATCCGCACTAAGCGAGTAGCGAGTAGCGAGTAGCGAGTAGCGAGTAGCGAGTAGCGAGTAAATTTTGAAGGGTTGGCGTTTAACGTCAATCCTATTTTATTGCCTATAACACGGCGCTAGTAGAGATTCCCTACTCCTTCCTTCGTCAGTCTAGGGAATGACGGTTAAATATGAGTTTCGTCTGGTTTGTCATCCTCAAGAGTGAGGTACGAGCGAATTGGGGATCTCTTACCTGCTAAGCTCCAAATAACAGACACAAAAAAGCGGAGCCAAATGGCTCCGCTTTTATCGATAGAATGCAAAAAGAATTACTTCTTAGTAAGCTTCTCTTTAATACGAGCTGACTTACCAGAACGCTCACGTAGGTAGTACAACTTGGCACGACGTACTGCACCACGGCGTTTAACTTCGATGCTATCAACCATTGGAGAGTGAGTTTGGAACGCACGCTCTACGCCTTCACCGTTCGAGATCTTACGAACTGTGAATGCAGAGTGTAGACCACGGTTACGAATAGCGATTACAACGCCTTCGAAAGCCTGTAGACGCTCACGGTCACCTTCTTTTACCTTAACCTGAACTACAACAGTGTCACCTGGTGCGAATTTAGGAAGGTCTGATTTTAGTTGCTCTTCTTCAAGAGCCTTGATGATGTTGCTCATTTGTATAAATTCCTAGAATAAACTGATACTAAATTTAATAGGTTACTGCTTGCTTTTCGTTAAGAGCGTTGCTCTTTAATGAATTCAGCCAGTAATTGTTCCTGTTCGTCAGTCAGAGCTAGGTTTTCCAGGAGTTCTGGTCTTCTTAGCCAAGTTCGGCCCAACGATTGTTTTAATCGCCAGCGACGAATGTCCTTATGGTTTCCAGACTTGAGTACCGATGGTACATCTTTATCGTCTAGCACCTCAGGGCGCGTATAATGGGGACAATCTAGCAAACCATTTGCAAAAGAATCTTCTTCTGCTGAAGCGAAATCTCCAAGTACACCCGGAACAAACCGAGATACTGAATCAATCAGCGTCATGGCTGGCAGTTCGCCACCCGTCATCACAAAATCTCCAATCGACCATTCTTCGTCAACTTCAGATTCAATGATGCGCTCATCTACCCCTTCGTAGCGACCACAAATAAGAAGTAAATTCTCGTTTGTTGCCAGCTCTTCAACACCTTTCTGGTCGAGTTTACGACCTTGAGGTGAAAGATAGATAACTTTCGTCTTTCCCGGTGCTGCTTGCTTGGCCGTTGTGATAGCGTCGCGCAAAGGCTGAACCATCATTAACATGCCAGGACCACCACCGTAAGGTCTGTCATCAACAGTGCGATGTTTATCATGAGTGAAATCACGAGGACTCCATGTCTCAATAGATAAAAGACCTTTTTTAACCGCTTGACCTGTTACTCCAAAATCAGTAACAGAACGGAACATTTCAGGAAAAAGGCTAATAATGCCAACCCACATGTGTTCTCTCGCTCTGTAATTTGGAGTTAGAATCCAGGATCCCAGTCAACTTCGATCCGGCGAGCTTCGCGATCAACTTTCTTGATCACTTGCTCTTCAAGGTACGGTACTAACCGTTCCTTTTGGCCAAAAGCATCTTTAAGATTTGCTTTGATTACTAGAACATCGTTCGAGCCAGTTTCTAATAGGTCAGTGACCTCACCAAGGTCGTAACCTTTAGTGGTAAAAACTTGCATACCGAACAATTCGCGCCAGTAGAATTCATCTTCTGACAATTCAGGTAACGAAGCAGGGTCAATAGCAATTTCAAAGTTAGTCATCAGTTGCGCGTCTTCACGAACATCTAATCCCGCTAGCTTACATACATAACCTTGGCCATGACGTTTCCAGCTCTCAACTTTGTACTCAACCCACTTACCCTTTAGGTTTAAATACCAAGGGCTGTAATCAAATATGCTTTCAGCATTGTCTGTGTAGGAGAACACTTTGAGCCAGCCACGAATACCATAGGTAGACCCAAGTTTACCCATGACAATTCTATTATTTTGCTCGCTCATAGTTTCTTTACCCTTCATCGACATAAGCTATTTCTCTTTAAAAAAGAATTAAGCCGCTTTTTGAGCGTCTTTAACTAGCTTAGCTACACGATCAGATAGAGATGCGCCTTGACCAACCCAGTGGTTAACACGATCTAGGTCTAGACGTAGACCTTCTTCTTGACCTTGAGCTGTAGGGTTAAAGAAACCTACTTTCTCGATGAAACGGCCAGTTGCAGCGTTACGGCTATCCGCAACTACGATTTGATAAAATGGGCGCTTCTTTGCACCGTGACGTGCCAAACGAATGGTTACCATGTCGTCCTCTTTGCTTTCTTAATAAAATAATTAACCCCAAGTATAAGTAAATAGCTTGGGGTCTCGTGCCAAATTAAAGCCCCGGAATTTTACTCTTATTCCGGTGCAATGCAAGGGCTTTAGCTATTTTTTCACCAACATAGCTGCCGTACACTTTCTGTGACACGGCTAACACTATGAAAAGTAACGTAGCTAAAGCTTACATTTGTAGATTATCGACCAAACGGGTTAAAGCCACCGCCCATACCTCCACCGCCGCCCATCATGCCTTGCATGTTGCGCATCATGCCTTTCATGCCACCTTTCTGCATCTTCTTCATCATCTTCTGCATTTGGGTGAACTGCTTAAGCATACGGTTTACATCTTGTACCTGTGTACCAGAACCAGCGGCAATACGCTTTTTGCGAGAGCCTTTGATTAGGTCAGGGCGTTGACGCTCTTTCATGGTCATAGAGTTGATGATCGCTTCCATTTGCTTGAACATCTTGTCATCAACTTTATCTTTAACGTTATCTGGTAGCTGAGACATGCCTGGAAGCTTATCCATCATGCCCATCATGCCGCCCATGTTTTGCATCTGACCTAGTTGTTCACGGAAGTCTTCAAGGTCAAAGCCTTTCTTCTCTTTGAACTTCTTAGCCAGTTTCTCTGCTTTCTCGGTATCAACGTTTTTCTGTAGGTCTTCAATAAGAGACAGTACGTCGCCCATACCTAAGATACGAGAAGCAACACGATCTGGGTGGAACGGTTCTAGTGCGTCAGTCTTTTCACCAACACCCAAGAATTTAATCGGCTTGCCTGTGATATGACGAACAGACAGAGCAGCACCACCACGCGCATCACCATCAACTTTCGTCAAGATAACACCGGTTAGTGGTAGCGCATCACCAAAGGCTTTTGCAGTGTTCGCAGCATCTTGACCTGTCATTGCATCAACAACGAACAGTGTCTCTACTGGTTTAATTGCAGTATGAAGCTCTTTGATCTCGCCCATCATCTCTTCATCGATAGCCAAACGACCCGCAGTATCGACAAGTAGCACGTCGTAGAATTTCTTCTTCGCGTGGTCGATTGCAGCGTTTGCAATATCAAGAGGTTTTTGATCAGCTGAAGATGGGAAGAAGTCTACGCCAACATCGCTTGCTAACGTTTCAAGCTGTTTGATTGCCGCTGGACGGTAAACGTCGGCAGACACAACCAAGACTTTCTTCTTGTCACGCTCAGTTAGAAGCTTAGATAGCTTACCTACCGATGTGGTTTTACCCGCACCTTGTAGACCCGCCATTAAGATAACGGCTGGCGGCTGCGCTGCTAGGTTAAGAGCCTCGTTAGACTCACCCATCACCGCTTCAAGTTCAGCTTGAACGATCTTAATGAATTCTTGACCAGGCGTTAGAGATTTAGAAACCTCAACACCCACAGCGCCTTCTTTTACGCGCTTAACAAAATCGCGGACAACGGGCAGTGCAACGTCGGCTTCAAGTAGCGCCATACGTACTTCACGCAGCGTCTCTTTAATATTGTCTTCGGTCAGACGACCTTTACCGCTGATGTTCTTCAGCGTTTTGGATAGACGATCCGTTAAATTATCAAACATAGTTTTCTCTTCGCTCAAAACTGCGACTATTACTGTGAGTATACATTAGCGCGGATTAGAGTCATACCCGTTGTAGAGCGTTAATCATCCGTGCTTGTGATGTGAGACATTATTCACTTGGAATTGAATGAGGTTCGCCATAGCCCCAAAGAGCGATGCGAGGTATAATTCGCCAATTAGTAATCATTAAAATGGATACCATGGACAGTCTTATTGCGATCGCAGCAGCCTTTCTTTATACAATGGCGATTTCCACGATCATTCCAGGTCTCGTGCACCAAACAGGAATCCGTGTAAAAACGGTGTTTATCAGCGCATTACTTGCTCTAGCTTTCCATGCTTGGTTGCTTGGCGATTTGATTTTTAATGCCAGTGGCCAAAACCTCAGTATCTTGAACGTTGCTTCATTAATCAGTTTAATCATATCTGTGGTAATGAGCGGTGCAATGCTCAAAACCCGTCTGTGGTTTATCTTACCCGTCGTCTATAGCTTCGCTGCGCTGAACTTGATGGCTGCCACTTTTCTTCCAAGCACCTTCATCAAACATCTAGAGAATGACCCAAAACTGCTCGTGCACATCTCTTTGGCTCTATTCTCATACGCAACGTTAACTATCGGTGCGCTATACGCCCTGCAACTTGCGTGGCTAGATCACAAACTTAAAAAGAAAAAAGCCTTAGTGATAAACCCTAACCTACCTCCTTTAATGATGGTGGAAAGACAGCTTTTCAAGATCATTTTGATTGGTAATGGCTTATTAACAGGTACCTTGTTAACGGGTCTCATCTTCGTGCAAGATATGTTTGCTCAAGGAAAGGCACACAAGGCTGTGTTGTCTTTTATCGCTTGGGTTATCTACTCCATCCTTCTGTGGGGTCACTATCAGAAAGGTTGGCGTGGACAGAAAGTCACTTGGTTCGCACTGGCCGGCGCCAGCATGCTCACATTAGCCTACTTCGGTAGCCGCTTCGTCCAGGAAATCATCCTGAACTAGTCTGTAAAATAAAGGCAAGGTCTCACATACCTTGCCTTTAAAATATTGAGTGCAATACATTCAATTGACATCTCGACCATGTTCGGTCATAAATTAATCAAGATACACAAATAGGAAAAGAATAGTTTTGGACGACATATCAACGGGTATCTTATTTGCGCTACTCGCGTGTCTCATTGTAATTTCTGGTTATTTCTCTGGTTCCGAAACGGGCATGATGTCCCTGAACCGCTACCGTTTAAAGCACTTGGCCAATACGGGTCATAAAGGTGCCAAACGTGTAGAAAAACTTCTGAACCGCCCAGACAGATTGATTGGCCTCATCCTCATCGGCAACAATCTCGTCAACATTCTTGCATCTGCGATCGCTACTATTCTTGGTATGCGCATCTACGGGGATATCGGTGTGGCTATCGCTACTGGTACCCTGACTCTCGTGATCCTAGTATTCGCCGAGGTAACCCCAAAGACCATCGCTTCTCTATTTCCTGAACGTGTCTCTTACGCGAGTAGTATCCTTTTGATGATACTGATGAAGGTGCTATCACCATTGGTGATCTTAGTGAACTTCATTACCAACGGCTTCATTCGTATCTTAGGCGTTAAAGCCAGCCATGATGCAACCGACCACTTGAGCTCCGAAGAGCTTAGAACCGTGGTAAATGAAGCCGGTAGCTTAATCCCTCAACGTCACCAAGATATGTTGGTGTCTATTCTGGATTTAGAGCACGTCACCGTGAACGACATCATGGTGCCGCGTAATGAGATTACTGGTATCGACATCAATGACGACTGGAAATCGATCGTTCGTCAACTTACCCACTCGCCTCATGGTCGCGTAGTGCTGTACCGTGACCAAATAGATGAAGTGGTCGGCATGCTTAGGCTGCGTGAAGCTTACCGTCTGATGCTTGAAAAGAACGAATTCAATAAAGAAACCCTGTTGCGTGCCGCGGATGAGATCTACTTTATTCCTGAAGCGACACCACTCAATATTCAACTGCTTAAGTTTCAACGCAATAAGCAGCGCATCGGTTTGATTGTTGATGAGTATGGCGACATCAATGGTTTGGTTACATTAGAAGATATTCTAGAAGAGATCGTAGGTGAGTTTACCACCTCAATCACCCCAAGCTTATCTGAAGAGATTACTCCGCAAAGCGATGGCAGCTTCTTGATTGAAGGCAGTGCCAATATCCGAGATATCAACAAAGGCTTACAGTGGGCACTGCCTACCGATGGCCCAAGAACGCTGAATGGTTTGATACTGGAACATCTTGAAGATATTCCTGAGAGTCACCTGAGTGTTCAGGTTGCCAGCCACCCAATGGAAATTGTTGAGCTTGAAGAGAACCGCATCAAACTGGTTCGCGTGTTCCCACAGATCGTGAACGGCTAACTGAGTTATCACTGAATCTCTGTCTCGCCCTAAAATACGTTGACGAAAAAGGCCCGGTTCATTGAACCGGGCCTTTTAGTATCTAACTCGCCCTATCTAGGGTAGCTATCAATGACTAGTCGATCTTAAGCTCTTGCAGCATAGACTCTGGCAGTGCCAGTTCATCATTCTTGTTTACAGAGATGCCTGCAGCGATGATCGCATTCGCGATCTCTTTCGCTTCATCCAAAGAGTGCATTGCCGCGGTACCACATTGGTATTCGTTCAGCTCAGGGATCTTATTCTGGTTCTCAACTTTCAGTACGTCTTGCATCGCTGCCAACCAACCGTCAGCCACTTGTTGTTCTGTAGGCGTACCAATCAGGCTCATGTAGAAACCAGTGCGACAGCCCATCGGTGAGATATCGATGATCTCTACATCTGAACCGTTCAATTGATTACGCATGAAACCAGCATATAGGTGCTCTAGAGTATGGATACCTTTCTCAGATAGGATGTCTTTGTTTGGCGCAGTAAAACGCAGGTCAAACACAGTGATGGTATCCCCTTTTGGGGTTTGCATTGTTTTAGCAACACGAACGGCAGGTGCGTTCATGCGTGTGTGATCAACAGTGAAACTATCTAATAAAGGCATTGCTCTTCTCCATGACGGCTGGCTTTAGAAAAACCAGCTTCGATTGTCTTCTAGTTCTTTGCGGCACTGTTTCAGCTGCCATCCATAATCTTTTGCTTGCTGTTCGACTTTGCGCGCCACCTTAATTAGCGATGGCTTGCTGTTGTATGACTTACGCTTATAACCACCACGGCCTTCATGATAAGCCAGGTATTGGTTATATGGGTCCCATAGTGAGATGCCCAATTGACGACGCGTCTCGCTGGTATACCAACCGATGAACATCAATGCATCATCAAAGTTGGTTCTTGAACCACCGTTATTGGTCGCCTTTTGGAAGTCTTCCCAAGCAGGATCTTGAGCTTGTGCATAACCGTAGGCACTGCTTACACGCCCCCACGGTATAAAGCCAAGAATGTAATCTTTAGGTGGGCGCGCATCATGACGATAGCTACTCTCTTGTTTCACAAAAGCCATCGCAACGTTAATCGGCGTTCCCCATTCTTCTTGCATATCCAAGGCATCTTCATACCATGAAGGGTGCTCTCGAAAGATGCTACACAAATTATCTTGCTGCTTTGGCGGTGGCGTTGCACATCCAACCAACAGGCTAGAGACAACACCAACAGTCACTACAGGTAACCATTTACTACTCACTCGAGTAGGCTGACCTAATAAGGCTTGCTTCCTTTCCACCAAAGTCTCGCTATGCTTTTAAATACGAAAAATAATCCGCTAAGAAGCTATCAAAATCTTGAGTGCTTGCTTCTTCACTTTGTTGCTGAGCAATCACAGAACGTTGAACTTCTGCTTCCATCAACTCAGCTGAATATACTTTGTATTGGTGCGCTTTGTGTTGCTGAGCGTACGTTTTACCTAACGCGCAACCCACTTTACCTAAGCCGCCCAATTTTTTGGTCTCTTCTAGCAACTGGCCAGAAATAGTTAGCTCAGGGTTATCAATCCAAGCCTCAAGCGTATCGCATGTTTCTTGGTATGCACGACCACCTTGTTCAGCGTCCATCATCTCGGCAATAGAGCGCAGATCTTTGAAGACACGCTTCGCCCAATCTTGCAGAGACAATCGCTCACCATGACAACCGATTTGCAGCTCTAGACCAACCTGACGACCTTGTAGGATCACCTTGTTCCAGTTATCGCGCCAGCATTCAAGCTCGCAGTTATCCATCTCAGCAGAGTCCGTTAGCACACTCCACGTTAGGAATAAGTCTAGGAAGCGAACCTGCTGCTCATTGATACCAATTGAGCTGAATGGGTTTACATCTAAAGAACGAACCTCAATGTACTCAACACCACCGCGTGCCAATGCTTCAGATGGTTTCTCACCACTTTTCGCGACACGCTTAGGGCGGATTGGAGCGTAAAGCTCATTTTCAATTTGCAGTACGTTGCTATTCAACTGACGGTATTCACCATCAACCTTAGTGCCAATCTCGGCAAATTCTTCTGATGGTGTGCGAATCGCTTGATTCAAACCTTCAAGGTATTGGTCTAGGCTGTTGAAACCAATCTTCAACACACTTTGCGCACTGTTCGTGTAGCCAAGGTCGCTCAGGCGCAGTGCCGTTGCTTTTGGCAGATACAGTGTCTCGCCAATCTTTTCAAAAGGCAGGTTTGTCTCTCTTCCTTTGATGAAAGAAGAACATAGCGCAGGTGAAGCACCGAAGAAGTATGGGATTAACCAACCAAAGCGGTAGTAGTTACGAATCAAACCAAAGTAAGCATCTGACTTAGATTCACAACGCGCTTCTTCAGTTTGCTCTCCAAACAGGCTATCCCAAAAGCTTTCTGGGAAAGAGAAGTTGAAGTGAACACCAGAGATAATCTGCATCAGGCTACCGTAACGACGTTTTAGGCCTTCACGATATAGGGTCTTCATCTTACCGTTATTCGAGGTGCCGTATTGCGCTAGCTGAATGTAATCTTCACTGCCAACGTAACAAGGCATAGAAAGCGGCCATAGTTTTTCGCCGTCTAACTTGGTTTGCGTGAAGTGGTGGATATCAGACAACTGATTCAAAAGCGTCGGAACGTCGTTAGAAACAGGCGTGATAAATTCCAGTAGCGACTCAGAGAAATCGGTCGTTACCCATTCGTTCATCAACGCAGATCCCAAAGCCTCAGGGTGCGGCCCAGTAGCAAGGTGCCCATCTTCCGTGTAGCGTAATGTTTCCCTTTCAACACCACGACCAAATTGAGAGAAGGTCTTAGGGTTGGTTGCAACTTGCTTTAGTCGCGCAGCAAAATCAGTCAAAATTCAGTTCACTTATCTTATATTGTTCTGATTAGAACTATCATAAATTAGGTTGGAGGAGAAAAGTAGAGTCTCTTCCCTCCCCCTTTAATGTGTACTCTAACGAATGATTTCAAGCTCTTCTATTGGAATATCTAACTTTTCTAATTGCGGGCGAAGCGAAGTCGCGTCACCAACAACGATTATTTGATAATCATTCGGGTCAAACCATTTCTTAGATAGCTCGTTTAAGCTCTCTTTTGAAACCGTTTCAACTATCTGATTACGCTGTTGTAGGTAATCTTCATCAAGGCTCAATGCAACAATATTACTCAACAACCCAGCCTTTTGACTTGGCGTTTCATATTTGAGCGCATCTTGTTGACCGACGGCAAGGCGCATAAATTTCACCTCTTCGTCAGTTAATCCACTCTGGCTAAACTCATTCAGCTCATTAATAAATTCTTGAATCGATGGAACCGTCGCATTCGCCCTTACCTGCGCGCTAAATACCACTGCACCAGTTTCTCGAGTACTTGCGAAGTAACCGCTTGCACCGTAAGTGTAAGCTTTGTCTTCACGTAGGTTCTGGTTGATACGACTATTGAAGTTGCCCGCTAAATTAAAGTTAGCTAGCTGGCTCAAATACAATTCACCCGTTGCATCAAACGGCAGGCCTTTACGAACCAAGCGAACAATGCTTTGCGGCGCACCCGGTTTATCGACTAAGTACAGGTGCTGACCAGAAAGCTCTTTGACGATCTGTGGACGCGTTAATGGTGCCGCATCGCCTTGCCACTCTTCAAAGAATTGTAGCTGTTTCCCTACCTCTTTCTTCGAGATGTCTCCCACAACAACAATATTGGCACCTTCTGGTGTGTAATGTTGCGCATAGAATTTTTTCACATCGTCTAAGGTCAATTTCGATAGAGATTCCTTAGTACCATCACTTGCACGAGCAAAAACAGTGTCACCAAACAGCACTTCACGGGTTGCTTGAGAAGCCATCCAACTTGGCTGCTGATGCTGATACACAACGCCTTCTAGCATCTGTTTCTTAACGCGCTCAAAATCTTGCTCATCGAACTTAGGATCGAATAGAACCTCTTGCACAATCGCTAAGGTTTGAGGCAAGTTTTTCTCTAGCGTCGAGACTGAAATATCTGTGGTGTAGCTGCCCGCACTAATGCTCACGCTGCTACCAAGTTTATCTAAGGTCGCTTGTAACTCTTCAACGGTTCGTTTAGTTGAGCCTTCTTCCATCATCGAAGCCGTTAGGTTCGCTAGGCCTTCTTGCCCTTTGCGAACATAGCGTTCGCCTGCAGGCAATTGAATTTGCAGCTGTACTGTCGGCGTTTCACTGGTCACGGTACCAATTAAGTCAGTGCCATTTGCAAAGTGCATGCGGTACAACTCAGGCATGGTCGCCTCAACACCAAAGTTCACTTCTGGCATCACACTGCGATCAAAGGTATCCGGTGCCTTTCTGAAATCCAGTTGATCTTCCGTCACCTTGCTGTATTCCGGCAACGTACGTGGTGGCGTGGTAAAGGTCGCTTCACGAACCGCCAAATCGAGCTTTTTCTTAGGAACCACACTCAAGGTAACCTTGTGCTTACCTTCGATGAAATCTTGGTATGCCTTGCTCACGCTCTCAGGCGTCACCGCTCGGATTTGATCGAGTTGTGATTCAATGCGATCAGGCTGACCATAGAAGGTTTGGTTCGACGCGAGTTGCGACACCTTACCTTTAACGCTTTGCAATGCAAAAACAGCATTCGCTTCGGCCATGCCAGTGATCTGGTCTAAACGCTCTTGCTCAACGCCCTCTTTCGAGAATTGCTCCAGGGTATCCATCAGCTCTTTATTGAGAACCGTCAAATCGCCTTTTTCACCTGAGTTGCCCATTGCATACACGTACATGGTACACGCCAACTCAGCACAATCATGGAAAGAGCCAGCGCTGACGGCCTTCTGCGTTTTTACGAGGTTTTGATATAGGTAACTGTTGGTACCTGAACCTAACACGTTAGACAATGCATTCAGTGAAGCTTGCGTCTCTTCACCGCGATACGTTGTTGGCCACCCCACCAGCACCATCGGCTGACGAATATTGTCTTCTAAGGTGATGTATTTATCTTCTGTTAGAACAGCAGGTTGCTTCTCTGCCGCCTTCACTTCAGGGCCTTGAGGAATTGAACCAAAGTACTTGTTAACCCATTCTAGCGTGTCATCAACGTCGATATCACCACCAATCGTTAACACGGCATTGTTTGGGCCGTACCAACGCAGGAAGAACGCTTTAAGATCATTCACGTCAACACGGTCAAGATCTTCAACATAGCCGATTGGTTGCCAAGAGTAAGGGTGACCTTCAGGGTAAAGCGCTTCGCCCATGCGTTCCCACATCAAGCCGTAAGGACGATTTTCGTAGCTCTGCGCTCGCTCGTTCTTGACCGTGCCTCTTTGAACCTCAAATTTCTTCTGAGAAACAGCATCCAACAAGAAGCCCATTCGGTCTGATTCTAACCACAACATTTTCTCAAGTTGGTTAGAAGGAACAGTTTCAAAATAGTTGGTGCGGTCACGGTTGGTCGTGCCGTTTAACGAGCCACCCGCTTCGGTAATGATCTTAAAGTGCTGTTGGTCACCAACGTTCTCTGAACCCTGGAACATCATGTGCTCAAAGAAGTGAGCAAATCCCGACTTGCCTATCTCTTCACGTGCTGAACCGACGTGATAAGTTACATCAACATGCACCAACGGATCGGAATCATCAGGGGAAAGAATAACTGTCAGACCGTTTTCAAGCTGATACTTGGTGTAAGGAATCACTACTTTATCTTTAGAGGGCTTAACCTCTTCTAACAGAGTGACACCTTCAGGTAACGAGGAAAAGAAGGGCGTTGAGCTAGGTACATTGTAAGAACAGCCAGCAATGGCGATAAGAGAAAATGTACCAAGTAAAACCTTTTTCATAGGTTCTCCTTAGAAAAAACCGAAGTAGATAGCAGCAAGTAAGCTATAGCGAGCGGCTTTGCCAATCGCTATCAAAATAACGCTAGGGATGAATTTCATTCTTAGCCAACCCGCAGCGAGACACAAAGGGTCACCAATGATCGGTAACCAACTAAATAACAGTGTCCAGTAGCCATAGCGACTCAGCCAAGCCATAGCCTTATGACCATGCTTTTCAGATTGAGTTCGATTAGGCAACCACAAACCAATCCAATAGTTAGTCAGGCCGCCTAAGGTATTGCCTAATGTCGCCACTAGAATGATCGATGAGGTTGAAAACTGATCTAAGCTCAATGCAGCCACAAGGCTAGCTTCTGAACCACCGGGGAGTAACGTGGCACTCAAGAAGCCACTAATGAAGAGTACCCACAGCGCCGAGTCCGAGAACCACAGCGCGATATTTTCAAAAAGGGAGTTAAAAAATTCTAACACTGCCTATCAACTTTCTTGCATTTTAAGTAGCACCTTGCCTCTGGTGTGTCCGGTTTCAACCTGCAGGTGCGCCGACTGCGCCTCGTCTAATTGGTAGATACCTTGAATTTCTGTTTTGAGTAATCCGACACTGACCATGTAAAGCATAGTGTCCATTTGCTCAGGGCTTGGTTCAACCAGCATGCCTGATGCAGTAAAACCTAATAGTGTGGCTTTTTCGCAGATAAGTTCTGCAGATAGAGTCGGCACAGTCACGACTCGCGCGCCATCTTTTAGGCACTTCAATGCATCAAGCGCGGTATCGCCACCGACCAAATCAATCAGCACATCGACATCTGATACTCTTTCTGATGCTGGCGCAAACTTATAGTTAATCGCGTGAGCACCTAGCGTCGCAAGGTAATCAAGATTGGCTTCGCTGCAGGTTGTGTAAACCTCTGCTTTTGCTGCCACTGCAATTTGAACCGCAAGGTGACCAACGCCGCCCGCGCCCGCCAAGATAAGCACGCGGTCGCCTTCTTTCACTTCGGCTTTGTTGAGCGCTTGTGCCGCTGTTTGACTCGCGAGTGGTAATGCAGCTGCCGCTTCTAGAGTGACAGAATCAGGAACCATACTTAATGCAGCTTCTGGAACACACACATATTGGCTGTAACCGCCACCTTGCAGTGGAAAACCAATAAAGCCAGCTACGTTATCACCAACAGTAAAGCGTTCAGCCTGTTCGCTTAGCGAGACAATTTGCCCTGAAATATCGTAGCCAGGTACCCAAGGTAGGTTATCTTTGTTTTGTGCTGCCGCCCAACCAAGGCCCGCTCGGGTTTTGACATCAATCGGATTAATGCCTGAAAAGGAAACTTTAACCACCACTTCTCCAGCCTTAGGCTCAGGGATCGCACTGGTTTGAATACTTAGGTTTTCGACGCCGCCGAATTGAGTAATCGCAATCTGTTTATTTTCCATTTCCACATTTCCTTGATTGATAAAAGCCCTAGTGAGCAAGCACCCTAATTAATAAAAAGAAAGGGATGCGAAAGCATCCCTTTGACTATAAACCATTTAATAAGGCTAAGTTAACCGCTCATTCGTAAATTGACGACCAATTAACGTAACGATACATGACCCAGCAAATCCACTAGCCCACGAGAGCTAATAGAATACCCGCCGCAACCGCACTACCAAGTACACCGGCTACGTTCGGGCCCATTGCATGCATCAACAAGAAGTTCTGAGGGTTTGCCTCAAGACCAACCTTGTTCACAACACGTGCCGCCATTGGAACCGCTGATACGCCAGCTGCGCCAATCAGTGGGTTGATGTCCTCTTTCGAGAATCGGTTCAACACCTTAGCCATCAATACACCACCCGCCGTACCGATACTGAACGCGACCGCACCTAAACCTAGAATACCCAATGTTTCTAAGTTCAAGAACGTATCCGCTTGAAGCTTAGAACCAACCCCTAGACCTAGGAAAATAGTTACAACGTTAATCAGTTCGTTTTGAGCTGTTTTTGAAAGGCGATCAACCACACCCGCTTCACGCATTAAGTTACCCAAACAGAACATACCAACTAGAGGTGTTGCTGAAGGTAGGAACAAAATCGTCATCAGTAGTACAGCAAGCGGGAAAAGAATCTTCTCGGCTTTGCTAACGTGACGAAGTTGAGCCATCTTAATTTTGCGCTCTTCAGGAGACGTTAACGCTTTCATGATTGGTGGCTGAATGATCGGAACCAAAGCCATGTAGCTATAAGCCGCTACTGCAATGGCACCTAAAAGATCCGGAGATAACTTACTCGCCAAGAAGATCGCAGTTGGGCCATCGGCACCACCAATGATCGCAATTGACGAAGCATCGGCCATCGAGAACTCCATTCCTGGAACGTAGTTCAGCAAGATCGCGCCAAATAGCGTCGCGAAGATACCAAACTGAGCCGCAGCCCCTAGCCACAACGTTTTAGGGTTCGCAATCAACGCACCGAAGTCCGTCATCGCACCAACACCCATAAAGATCAGCAGTGGGAAAATACCTGTCTCAATACCAATGTAGTAGACGTAGTAGAGCAAACCACCTGGATCAGTAAACCCAGCATTTGGAATGTTTGCTAATACAGCACCAAAACCAATAGGCAGTAGAAGTAACGGTTCAAATCCTTTACGAATTGCCAAAAACAACAGTAAGCAACCAACCAGCATCATACAGATCTGGCCGAACTCAAAGTTCGCAATCCCTGTTTCAGACCATAAGGTCATCAATCCTTCCATGGTACTCCCTTACGCTAAGCTTAGTAGTGGAGCGCCTACAGTAACTGCATCGCCTTCTTTAACATTCAATTCTTGAACGATACCACCACGAGCAGCACGAACTTCCGTTTCCATCTTCATCGCTTCTAGGATTAGTAGAACGTCGCCTTCAGAAACCTCAGTACCCGCCTGAACGTTTACTTTAAAGATGTTACCCGCCAATGGAGCTGGAACCGCTTCAGCGTCAGACGCTGCTACTGGTGCAGCCTGAGCAGGTTTTGCAGATGGCGCCACCGATGTCAGTTCACCTTGTGGGCCAACTTCAACATCGTAAACTTGACCATCAACCTTCACGCTGTAGCTTTCAATACCACCAGAAGCTTGTACAGGAGCTGCAGCAACTGGAGCCGCAACTTCTAGCGTTAGTGCAGGTTCAAATGCTTCAGGATTACGACGGTTCTTAAGGAACTTAAGACCCACTTGTGGGAAGAGCGCGTAAGTCAGTACATCATCAACCGTATCTTCAGCTAGAGAGATACCCTCTGATTTCGCTTTCTCTAACAGATCCGTCGTTAACGTATCCATTTCAGACTTAAGTAAATCAGCAGGACGACAAGTAATCGGCTCTGCACCGTCTAGAACTTTCGCTTGCAGTTCAGCATCCACTTCAGCAGGAGCTTGACCGTATTCACCTTTCAGTAGACCAGCAGTCTCTTTCGTGATGCTCTTATAGCGTTCGCCCGTTAAGACGTTAATAACCGCTTGAGTACCGACAATCTGAGAAGTTGGTGTTACTAAAGGAATGTAACCAAGCTCTTTACGTACGCGTGGGATCTCTTCTAGAACTTCATCCATGCGATCGGCGGCGCCTTGCTCTTTAAGCTGGCCTTCCATGTTAGTTAACATTCCGCCAGGAACTTGAGCGATTAAGATGCGAGAATCGACACCTTTTAGCTGACCTTCCCATTTCGCGTACTTTTTACGTACATCACGGAAGTAAGCCGCGATGGGTTCGATTTGGTCTAGTTTAAGATTCGTGTCGCGCTCTGTACCTTCTAACATCGCAACAACCGTTTCGGTTGGCGTATGACCGTAAGTACAGCTCATTGAAGAAATAGCGGTATCTAGAATGTCGATACCCGCTTCAACGGCTTTAACCGCTGTTGCAGTCGATAGACCAGTTGTCGCGTGGCTATGCAGTGCTAGAGGAACGTCACACGATGCTTTGATACGTGTAATCAGCTCTTCTGCTTCATACGGCTTTAATAAACCTGACATATCTTTGATACATAGTGAGTGACAACCTAGGTCCTCTAGGCGCTTAGCCAAATCAACCCAAGTATCTGAATTGTGGACCGGACTGGTTGTGTAAGACAACGTACCTTGAGCGTGGCCACCAACGTCGATCGTTGCTTTCACTGCTTTTTCAAAGTTACGCACGTCATTCATCGCATCAAAGATACGGAATACGTCCATGCCGTTTTTATGGGCACGTTCAACAAATTTTTCTACTACATCATCCGCGTAGTGACGGTAGCCCAATAGGTTTTGACCACGCAGTAGCATCTGCATTGGTGTGTTTGGCATCGCTTTTTTCAGCTCACGCAAACGCTCCCATGGATCCTCGCCAAGAAAACGGATACACGAATCAAACGTCGCGCCGCCCCAAGTCTCAAGTGACCAGTAACCGACTTTATCCAGTTCTGCCGCAATTGGCAGCATATCTTCGATACGCATACGAGTAGCAAATAGTGACTGGTGCGCGTCACGAAGTACCACATCTGTGATAGCTAGTGGTTTAGACATGCTCATAAACTCCTTTTTAATCCTTTAAATACTACTTAGCAGTAGACGCACGGTATTGATGAACCGCGGCCGAAATTGCAGCCACTACCTGTGGACTAACAGCTGAAGGGTTTGATTGTGATTTTTGAATTTTTTTAGGTGCTGCGATCGGCTCTGGTACTTCTTCTGGTACCAGTTTTGACATCAACCGAACGAGGTAAACTAGAATAGTTAGGAAAATAAAGACAACGGACATCCCCGTTATCATTAGAGTCGCCGCATCTCCTAGCAGGCTTCCAATATTAGTCATGTTGCTTCCTTTCTTCGTCATCCTGACATACGTACAGGATTTCAGCGAATAGTGATCCCGACCCATGGATTATCTCGATTGGTAAAAGTTTGTCAATTTTGTTTAAGGTTCTGTTACGGATAACGCACACATAAGGTTAATTATTCGCCTATCAGATCACATAAATCTGTCAAATACGTCATTTTTAGATATTTAAACTGTGACTTAAACGGGGCTTTTCTGGGAATTGATATGAGAAAGGTGGAATAACAAAGAAGCAATCAAGAACTACTTTAAATACAACAAGTTAAACAACGAACAAATTTAACATTGTCGCAACAAATTTACAGCAGACATAAAAAAAGCCTCGTATAAACGAGGCTTTTTTAATAATGTGGCGCGCTCTGGAGGATTCGAACCTCCGACCGCCTGGTTCGTAGCCAGGTACTCTATCCAGCT
>NZ_JBFSRM010000021.1:0-101218 GCF_041465805.1 Vibrio sp. 10N.239.311.G01 | reverse complement strand
ATATTCATCAACGAGTGCCCACACAGATTGATAGGTTTAAATTGTTAAAGAGCTTTACTTGTTGAGCCTTCCTTTTAGTAAGGAGCCTCTCGAAGTGGACGGCCATTCTAGCGGATTAGATTCCAGTGTCAAACACTTTTTCCAGCTAATTTTTCAAAGCATCTTAAATGCTTATCACCGTCTTGTTACTCAGTTCAAACCGCTTGGTTATCCTTGGCAACGGAGGCGCATTATAGAGAGAATAATCCTTTGTACAAGGCTAAAAACGAAAAAAAGCCGCCACCGGCGACCGTTCGAACACTATTCACACAAAGCGTTTAAAATAGGTACGATTAAGCCTTAATTTCGGCCAATCGTACCTACCGTTCTTACTTCAACTATTGGTGAGCAATAATGCGGTCGTTGTTTACTAATAGCTGCACTTTCTTATCTGGATTAATTTTTCCTGCCAGTATCGCTTTCGCTAACGGGTTCTCGACACTTTGTTGAATCGCTCTTTTCAAAGGTCGTGCACCATATACTGGATCAAAACCAACTTGAGAAATTAACTTGAGTGCTTTATCCGAAACTTCAAGCTCATAACCATTGTCTTCCATTCTCTTCTTAAGGTGCTCAAGCTGAATAGCGGCTATCGACTGAATGTGCTCTTGACCCAATGGATGGAACACCACGCTTTCATCAACTCGGTTCAAAAACTCAGGACGGAAATGTTTACCTACCACTTCCATCACTTCATTCTTTATTCCTTGGTAGTCGAGCGTATTGAAGTTCTCTTGAATTCTCGAAGAGCCAAGGTTGGATGTCATGATCACTACCGTGTTTCTAAAATCGACTGTACGACCTTGTCCATCAGTTAAGCGTCCATCATCAAGCACCTGCAATAAGATATTGAAAACATCAGGATGCGCTTTCTCTACTTCATCTAGCAAAATCACTGAATAAGGCTTGCGACGCACTGCTTCTGTTAAGTAACCACCTTCTTCATATCCAACGTAACCCGGAGGAGCACCAACCAAACGAGCAACAGAGTGTTTCTCCATAAACTCAGACATGTCGATACGCACCATTGCATCGTCACTATCAAACATGAAGTTCGCGAGTGTTTTACACAACTCCGTTTTACCAACGCCAGTTGGACCAAGGAATAAGAAAGATCCAATCGGCTTGTTTGGATCAGATAAACCTGCACGGCTACGACGAATCGCATTCGATACCACTTCGACTGCTTCCGCTTGGCCAATAACTCGCTTATGTAGAACACCTTCCATTTTAAGAAGCTTCTCTTTCTCGGCTTCTAGCATTTTAGAAACAGGTATGCCTGTTTGCTTCGATAGCACGTCTGCAATTTCTGCATCAGTGACCTTATTACGCAGCAGCGTCATTTCTTGCATTTCAGCTTGAGTCGCAAGATCTAACTGCTTCTCTAATTCTGGGATTCGACCGTATTGCAATTCAGACATTCGGTTAAGATCACCAGCACGTCTCGCAAAATCCATATCCATACGAGCTTGTTCTAGCTCTGACTTGATGTGTTGCGTGCCAGAAAGCGCGGCTTTCTCTGCATTCCACACTTCTTCAAGCTCTGCGAAATCTCGTTCTTTGTCAGAAAGCTCTTCTTGTAATGTTCGAAGGCGTTTTTCACTGGCTTCATCATTTTCATTGGTAAGAGCTTGCTGCTCGATCTTCAATTGAATGATTTTACGCTCGAGCTTATCTAGCGACTCAGGTTTTGAGTCGATCTGCATACGGATACTCGAAGCCGCTTCATCAATCAGATCAATCGCTTTATCCGGCAGTTGACGATCAGAAACGTATCGATGAGATAGTGTTGCTGCAGCCACGATTGCTGGGTCGGTAATTTCTACATGATGATGAAGTTCATAGCGCTCTTTCAAACCACGAAGAATCGCCACCGTGTCTTCAACCGTTGGTTCATCGACAAGCACTTTTTGGAAGCGGCGCTCTAACGCTGGATCTTTCTCTATGTATTGACGGTATTCATCAAGAGTCGTTGCGCCAACACAGTGGAGTTCACCACGAGCCAACGCTGGTTTTAGCATGTTACCGGCATCCATAGAGCCTTCACCTTTACCAGCGCCGACCATAGTATGAATTTCATCGATGAAGAGAATGATATTGCCCTCTTCTTTAGACAATTCATTGAGGACTGACTTCAAACGCTCTTCAAACTCACCACGATATTTAGCGCCAGCTACCAAAGCACCCATGTCTAATGAAAGTACGCGTCGGCCTCTTAAACCTTCTGGCACTTCATTGTTAATAATGCGCTGAGCCAAACCTTCAACGATAGCTGTCTTACCAACACCAGGTTCACCGATAATGACTGGGTTGTTCTTAGTACGACGCTGAAGTACTTGGATAGTACGGCGGATTTCGTCATCTCGGCCAATTACCGGATCCAGCTTGCCTTGCTCCGCTCTTTCAGTCAGATCGATGGTGAACTTCTCTAACGCTTGGCGTCGGTCTTCGGCATTTGGGTCATCAACTTTTTGACCGCCACGAACCTGCTCGATAGCTTGAGATAATTTTTGCTCAGTAAGACCTAGCTCTTTAAGCAGGTTACCTAAAGGGCCTTTATCTTCAATTGCGGCAAGTAGGAAGACTTCCGAAGAAATGTATGTGTCTTGACGCTTTTGTGCGACCTTGTCACATAGGTTGAACAAAGTACCCATTGCATTCGACAGTTGAACATCACCACCGATACCACTTACTTTCGGTACACGGTCTAATATTTCGCTTAGCTTTGAACGCAATTGAACCACATCAATATTCAGCATGGTGAGCAATGGACGAATTGCACTACCATCTTGATTAAGCAAAGACACCATTAGGTGCACAGGCTCTATATATTGGTGATCACGACCTAATGCGAGCGACTGAGCATCAGATATCGCAATTTGGAATTTACTAGTGAATCGATCGAGACGCATGCCAACCTTCCTACTCTTAGATATGTTTATCTTATGGTTAGAAGATGGATACGGTAACGCGGATTTTCAAGGGATAAGAATGAAGAATAGAGCTGTTATAAAAATATAAATGAGCTGGATGACTGGTTGCACTAGTTAAAGGTTACTCTAACCAAATAAAAGTAGCTTGGCGTCCAGTAATACCATCACGACGATAAGAATAGAACGCATCGGCATCAGCGAAGGTACATAGATTAGAGTCTGTCACAGAAGTTACACCAACTTTGTTCAGTCGTTGCGTTGCAAGCTGAGACATATTCGCTAGCCATTTGCCTGGTTCAGCTTTGGCTTCAAATGCGAGCTTAGCTTGAGAGTCAAAACTAACGAAAGCTTCCAACACATCATCGCCTACTTCAAAAGCTTGTTTGCCTATTGCAGGACCAAGCCAAGCAATGATCTTATTCTCTGAACCTAAGTTTGAAAACTTTGCGACGGCATTTTCAAGAATGCCACCAGCAAGACCACGCCAACCAGCATGAACTGCAGCAACTTGAGTGCCTTTGGTATCAGTAAGGATTACAGGTAAGCAATCGGCTGTCATCGCAGAACAAACAACATCTTTAGCTGTGGTAAATGCACCGTCAGCATCAAGAATATCTGCCGTAGGGTGTAAAACCGTAACGACATCTGTTGAGTGAGTTTGATGTAGCCATACCGGAGCGGCAGGCATATTAGCGTGTTGCTTGAGCCAGGCTCTGTTGTTTTCAACAAGCGAAGCATCATCCCCAACATGCGTACCTAGGTTTAATCCTTGATACGCACCAGTAGAAAAACCATCAAAACGTGTCGAAGCAAATGCTTTCACGTTTTTTGGTGCATTCCAGTTAGGGATGATCATCGACATGATTAAATGTCGTCTTCCAAGTTTTCGCGCGCATCAACACGTAACGCTTCAGCCATCACGACCATGTCATTTGGCACAGGAGCGTGGAACTCAACTTCTTCACCTGTAATTGGGTGAACAAATTTAAGCATAACAGCGTGCAGTGCTTGGCGATCAAAAGAACGAATCATTGTTGTTAGTTCTTCAGATGCACCTTTTGGAATACGAGCACGACCACCGTATGCAACGTCACCTAGCAGCGGATGCTGAAGGTATGACATGTGAACACGAATTTGGTGAGTACGACCCGTTTCTAGGCGTAGACGAATACGAGTATGCTCGCGGAAGTGCTCAGCAACACGGTAGTGAGTTACCGCTGGCTTTCCTAATTCATTTACATCCATCAAGGTACGCTTAGTTGCATGACGGCTAATGCCTTTCTCTACCACACCACCAGCGGTCATTTTGCCAATTGCAATTGCTTCATATTCACGAGTAATACGACGCTTAGCAAGAGCACGCACAAGACGAGTTTGAGCTGGAACCGTTTTAGCCACAACCATAAGACCTGTTGTGTCTTTATCAAGACGGTGCACAATACCTGCACGAGGCACTTCTGCAATCTGTGGGTAATGGAAAAGCAATGCGTTTAGTATGGTTCCATCCGGTGTGCCTGCGCCTGGGTGTACAACCAGATCGCGAGGCTTATTGATAACCAATAAGTCATCATCTTCGTAGACAATGTTTAGAGGAATATCTTGTGCTTCCCAGCGCTCTTCATCTGCAAGTTCAGCTTGCAAGATGATCTCTTCACCGCCCAAAACCTTAACGCGCGGCTTTGTAATAACTTCGCCATCCACTTGGATTTTGCCGTCAAGAAGCCACTCTTTAATGCGAGAGCGAGAAAAATCGGTAAATAGTTCAGCGACAGCTTGGTCTAAACGTTGACCTAACTGGCTGCTTTTTACTGTGTCTGTTAATGTGATCTGCTGAGCCATATCGAACTTTTTTAAAAACCGTGAGACTAATACCCATTAGTATGGATAAAATAGAATAATTGCATCATTGTATCTGTTACTGGTTAGAAAGTAACGGAAGCTTACGAAATATTTAATTCAAGGAATCGACGCCTGACATGAAACACCTTACTTTATCGGGTCTATTAGCCGTATCACTCTTGGTTGGTTGTTCAAGTAGTGAAGAGATAGTGCCAGATGTACCACCATCGGTTCTCTACTCTGACGCTCAAGAATCACTGCAGAGCGGTAGCTGGCTTTCAGCAATAGAAAAGCTAGAAGCCCTAGACTCACGTTACCCATTCGGCGCCTATTCTGAGCAAGTACAGCTCGATCTGATTTACGCTTACTACAAAAATGATGACTTGGCACTTGGCCTCGCTACCATTTCACGTTTCCTACGTTTGAACCCAACGCATGAGAAACAAGACTGGGTTCTTTACATGCGCGGCTTAACGCACATGGCGCAAGACCGAAACTTCATGCACGATATTTTTAATATCGACCGTAGTGACCGAGATCCTGAACCAGTGAAACTTGCGTTTGCTGACTTCAAGCGACTACTCGAACGTTTCCCTAGTAGCCCTTATGCTGAAGATGCACAAAAACGCATGTTCGCACTTAAGAACCGCCTAGCAGAGTATGACTTAGCCACCGCTGATTTCTACCTACGCCGCGAAGCTTGGATTGCTGCGATCAACAGAACGCAAGAGCTGCAAAAAACTTACCCAGACACCATTGCTGCGCGTAAGTCTTTAGATATCCAGCTAAAAGCTTATCAACAACTCGGCCTAGATGACGCTGTGTTAAGAACAGAAAAGTTGATTGAGTTAAACCCACTACCTTAATCAAACCTCTTACATCTCAATCCTAAAAGCGCGCTAATTTACTAGCGCGCTTTTTTTCATCTACATATCGCAAACTTGATGGATCGCATAATACACGGTATCTTCAAAAGATAACTTTTAACAAAACATCAACATGGAGTGTAGATGTGAGTAGGTTGTTATTATTTATCTGGATATCGCTATTTAGCCACTTATCCTATGCATTAGAACTGTCTCCATTAAGCAATAAGCCTTACATGGGTGACTTGGATGTGCTCAAAACCAAAGGAACGGTTAGAGTGCTAGTGTCTGCCGATCTTGGTTTCTATTACATCGAGGATGGCAAGCCAAAAGGCATCGTGGCAGAAATGCTCTACCACTTTGAGAAAAGCCTTCGTAAGAAACATCCCTATCTCAATGTTCAAATCATCCCCGTGCAACGAGATGATCTACTTCCCTCTTTAGAGTCTGGCTATGGTGATGTCGCTGTCGCTAACCTAACGATCACCGATAAACGATTACGAACCATCGATTTTTCGGATCCGATGATTAAAGATGGTAAAGAACTCATTATCACAGGGAAAAAGGCCGAACCTATCACCGAAATCAAGCAATTGAGTGGCAAAGAGGTGTGGATACGAGCAAGCTCGAGTTACTTCGAGAGTGTACAAAGAGTTAATAAGGAGCTTAACGAGCTAGGTTTACCACCACTGCATGTCCACTTTATCGAGGAGTCATTACAAGACTACGAGCTGATAGAACTGGTTAACCAAGGTTATATACAAGGCACAATTCTGGATAACCATAAAGCCAAGATCTGGATCGATGTAATGGAAAACATTCAAGTCCATAACGACTTACCTTTACGAGAAAATGGTCGTATTGCTTGGGCTTTAAGAAAAGACAGCCCTCAACTGAAGAAAGAGATAAACAAATACGTCAAGACCGCACGAACAGGCACCCTGCTTGGGAATGTCATCTACCAGAAATACATCGACAATACTCGCTGGTTAGGCCGAGCACTCAACCCCAATAAAGTAGACCGAGTAGCTAAACTCTCAGATGTCTTTGAAAAGTATTCGAGCAAGTATGAATTTGATCCTTTAATGATGTCAGCTCAAGGTTTCCAAGAATCAGGACTGGATCAGAGCCGGATTTCTCATCGCGGGGCTATTGGTGTGATGCAGGTATTACCGAGTACCGCCAAAGATAAAAACGTCAACATCAAGAACATCCATAAGGTGGATAACAACATCCATGCGGGTGTGAAGTATATGCGCTTTATCAAAGACCGATATTTTGACGACCCGGCAATATCACCCGACAATCAAATCTACTTTACCTTGGCTTCTTACAACGCTGGTCCTGCTAAGATCAGAAAGATGAGGAGCATTGCCAAGCAGAAAGGTTACAACCCAAACATCTGGTTTAAAAACGTAGAAATCATCACTCGCAAATACGTGAGTAAAGAACCCGTAACCTATGTTGCCAACATCAATCGTTACTTCGTAATCTATAAACAATTACAAGCTATCAATGCTATCCGAGAGGACGGCACAGCGAGATTACTGAACACTAACGACTAGGATCGCCTCCATCCCAGAGCTGGGGAGCCAAAGGTATTAGGTAAAGCTAAAAAACACAAAAGCCGCATAAGAATACTTATGCGGCTTTTGTTTATCTAATTCTGAAGAAGCTTATGTAGCGACCTATATTACAAGACCTATATCACAAAACACTATTGAGTAAATTTCAATCAAGCACTTTCCATAGGCTGTAGGACGCCCCTAAAAACTGATTTAATTTTTAGCGAAGCCTTGCCTCCAAGTTATCGTTTTTCATAAGGATAACAAGCATTTTTCGCCAAAAAGATACTAAGACTTGCGTAAGATCACATTTGATTTTAATGCTTATCCCACCCAACCAAAACAAGATCTAGATCACATTCTTTATTCCTAAAAGTCGTAATCTGAAGTTAACCCATGAGGGATACAACAGAGGAAAACTTCTATGAAAATGAACATCACTGGTAAAAACATCGACATTACCTCTGCAATCCGTGATCACATAGAAAGCAAATTTAAAAAGCTAGATAAATGGCAAGTAGACATCATTGGCTGCCAAGCGAGCTTTAGCGAAGAACCAAACAAGAAGAAGAAATTTGAAGCGGTATTAACCGTACCAAAAGGCCAACTTGTTGCTTCATCAATCCATGACGACCTCTACGTAGCGATCAACGAAGTAGAACAAAAACTAGAGCGTCAACTCAACAAGCTACGCCATAAACCAGAAGCGCGCCGCGCTGAAAAGCCTGAAATCGAAGAGCTAGAAGCTGAAGTAGAATAAGGAAAGAGAACAGATTAAAAAATAGCGCCTCAGGGCGCTATTTTTTTGCTTGACGCTCGTAGCTCGCTTGCTTATTGTGTTTAAACATTCATAAAACAATCACTTTTTATGCACACTCAATCTTTGTTTATTTTTGACTTCTTTTTTCTTCCGTAAATCGGAGGCTAAGTCGTTTTAGAAAAACAAGTCAAAAACGAACAAGAAGCCTCCCACACTAGGGAGGCTTTTTTATAAGGACACATTTATGACTGACCGCTCAATTTCACTGGATGATATCCGCCTTCGTCTTAATGATTTAGACGACGAACTCCTGAAGTTACTTTCAGAGCGTCGCAAGCTAAGTATCGAAGTCGCTAAAAGCAAAGTAGAGACATCAAAACCAGTTCGTGATGCAGTACGAGAACAACAACTATTAGTTAAGCTGATCAACAACGGCAAAGATAAATACGAACTTGATGCGCAGTACATTACCAAGCTGTTTCACACCATCATCGAAGATTCCGTTTTACTACAACAGTCATACTTACAAAACCTAGCGAACCCGCAAAGCCGTAAACCATTGGCTCGCGTTGCATTCTTAGGTTCTAAGGGATCGTATTCTCACCTTGCGAGCCGCGAATACTTCAGCCGCAAGAATATGGAATTGATTGAGCTGAACTGTAATCACTTCAAAGAAGTCGCATCAACAGTAGAGTCTGGCCATGCCGACTACGGTGTCCTGCCGATTGAGAACACCAGTTCAGGGTCAATTAACGAGGTCTACGACCTGTTACAGCATACGACTCTATACATTGTTGGCGAACTTTCTCAACCGATTGAGCACTGCCTTGTTGCTAAAAGTGATATCCGTTTAGAAGACATCAAAACACTCTACTCGCACCCACAACCTCATCAACAATGCAGTGAGTTCTTGAGCCGCCTTAAGGGTGTCAACCTTGAGTCTTGCGCAAGCACCGCTGATGCAATGAAAAAAGTTAAAGAATTGGGTGGTAATGACGTAGCTGCTATTGGTAATGCATCGAGCGGTAAGCTTTATGGACTACAGCCAATCCAGAGCAATATTGCAAACCAAACAGAGAACCACACTCGTTTCATCGTTGTGGCGCGTAAGCCTGTTGAAGTATCGACTCAAATACCAGCGAAAACAACGCTCATCATGTCGACATCTCAAGAGGCGGGTTCTTTGGTAGAAACACTACTGATCCTGCAACGCTTAGGCATCAACATGACTAAGCTAGAATCTCGTCCTATCATGGGTAACCCTTGGGAAGAGATGTTCTATGTCGATTTAGAGGCGCATCTGGATTCAGATAATATGCAACAAGCGATAACGGAACTAACAGCCATTACTCGCCACCTTAAGGTGTTGGGTTGCTACCCAAGTGAGAACATCAAAGCGACTCAAGTTAAGTTGTCATAGCTGAAAGTGAGTATCAGCTTTTAGCTAACATAAGTATTTGGCCTACAGCAGGCCAAATACTTAAATCACCCTCTAGTCGAGTACTATTCTCGCTAAGAAAACTCACCCTAGCATGCCTGAAACACAATTCACTTGTTTCGCACATTCGGCACGCTTACTCTCTCCACTACTTGAGCCTTTCTAACAAAAACTCATTAGTGGCTTTTTTTATCAATAAAGACAAAACCTTACCCCCTTCACAGGAAATCATCGAACTACGTATAATTAATAGCGAGTAAGCATTAAGTAACATAAACTTATGCGCTTAATTTATAAATAGTGTTGTCATTAACTATGAAGCTAAGTACTAAAATCTTACTACTAATAGCCCCTGTGATACTGATCAGTACCGCGGCTTCTAGCTATATTATTTATTCGACGCAAAAAAGCAGTTTCATCAAACGCGAAGACAACGCACTTCAACTGAACATGGAAAAACTAGCCGGATACTTTCGCCAATCTCGTTCGTTCCTCAATAGCTACTCTTACACCTTGACCCAGAGTGATATGGTGAAGCGTTATTTTCTCACTGATCAAAATCTATCTCGCGATCTTGAACTGGTCAGTAATCTTCGAGAAGCCATTCATTTCCTGCAAGATGACGATGAAAGCTATACAGGTTTAGCGCTTCTTAATGGTGATCGAAAACTGCGTTATTACGCGGATAATAGCAATGACTCACGCACTCAGATTGACAGTAAGATATTGGAGTATGTTGACCTGCACTATCAAGACACCTTAGCAACATCGAGTACCAACTATATTCAAAACTCCCAAGGCGAAGGGATGTTGGTTCACTATGACAAGGTAGATAGAAAAGCGATTTTCCCAACCGTTAACAATCAACCCGACGATGTGTTCTTTGTTGTTGTCTCTGTCTCTCTCGACAAATTTAATGCGCTGAGAAAACAGATAGAGTTCGACTACCAAACCAGTTTATTCTTCACATCCATAGCGGTTTCTTTGGAAAATGATGTCACCCACTCAGTCAAGCTTGCTCCAGAACTGTACGCCACGGTCGATCCGGCGCAATTCCTATTAGAAAACAAGCTCGATTCAATTTGGAACAAGCTGAGTTTGTCGTTTGCCCTGTCTGCGTTTGTGACTGTCGCTCTTCTACTCATGCTTCTGTCTCGCACTGTGATTACTCCAATAACGCGGCTCGATCGACAGCTACAGCAAGTCGAAAAAAAACAACGTAAGAACATCGAACGCTTGGGCACTCGTGATGAGCTTGGCCGCCTATCACAGCGTTTTTATGACATGTACCAAGAGTTAGATAACACCTACCAACAGACCAAGCTCTTGGCCGAAAATGATCAGTTAACCCAAATAGCCAATAGGCATCAGTTTCAAACCTTCGTTCAGCAATCGTTGCCAAAACCGAGTTCGAATACCGAAACCTGGGTTCTCTATTTTGACTTGGACAACTTCAAGTTTGTGAACGACAAATACGGACATCAAATCGGCGACTCGATTCTGGTCTCTTTTGCTCAGCGTATTTCAGATATTTGTCGTCACTATAAAGAGGAGTTCGACGCTCATTGTATGCCAGCCCGACTTTCTGGAGACGAGTTCGTTGTCTACATTAACGCTCCTAGTCACCGAGGAAATGTCGCGCATCGATTCTCGAACGATTTGCTCACTCCACTGCAAAAAGGCTTTGTCACCGAATCAGGCAGCTTTCCGATCACGGTCAGTATTGGTATTGCGACCTACCCTAATGATGGCAACTCAATCGAGAAGCTTCTGTCCAACGCGGATACCGCGATGTACCAAGCCAAGCGTGCCGGTAAAAACCAATTTGCTGACTATTCACGGGATTTAGACAAAGCCATTCAGCGCCAAGCAGATATTGAACGTGCGCTTAGAGGTAAGAATTTTGATGATGAATTCAGGCTCGTTTACATGCCCTACATGGATTCCACCGGGACTGATGTTATTGGCGTTGAGGTGTTATTGCGTTGGAATTCAAAGCAACTTGGTTTGGTTCCACCAGATGAGTTCATTCCAATAGCCGAACAAACCGGGCTGTTTGAACATGTTGACCGCTGGGTAATACAGAATGCGTTTGCTTCATTCCATCGACTTCAGGCTCAATTTGATCACTCAATTCAATTGTCGATCAACCTATCTTCTGCTGGCATTGAAACCACTCATCTTGCGGGTTTCATTAAAGAACACGCGGAGTTAAATCGAATTCCACCAAGCCTAATCGATTTTGAAATCACTGAAACCTTTTACTCAAATTCAGAAGGTTTTCCATTGCTGAACGAACTGGCATGCATGGGTTATCGACTGGTGATTGATGACTTTGGTTCCGGTTACACCTCTATCACTCAACTGGTGCAGTATCCAACTCAGAAAATTAAATTGGATAAAGCGTTTTTGGATACCTTAATTGAAACCGATAACCAGAACATCGTAAAACCAGTTATCGGGTTGTGTCATGCTCAGGGGAAAAAGGTCACCGCCGAAGGGATTGAAACTCAAGACATGCACCAGTGGTTACAGGATGCACAGTGCGATATGCTGCAAGGCTATTACTTTGGTAAACCCATGCCACTAGAAGAGTTGAGTGACTGGTACCGACAACATCAACTCAATCTAATCGACAACAAAAAGAATCCGACACATGAAATCTGTAATCATCGCATCGCTGAACCCAGCTAAAATAAACGCCGTTAAAAGTGCGTTCTTATCTGCTTTTCCTGATACTGAATTTGATTTCAAAGGCATCAGCGTCCCTAGTGGTGTCGCCGATCAACCGATGAGCAATGATGAAACCTATCAAGGTGCCGTGAATCGAGTTCACAACGCAACTCAAGCTCAGCCTGATGCAGACTTCTATGTTGGTCTAGAAGCGGGAATAGAAACAAACGTCACCTTTGCCTGGATGGTGATCGAAACGAATGGCCAACGTGGCGAGTCTCGTTCAGCAAGTCTGATGCTGCCACCAGCCGTGCTTGAGAAACTAGAGCATGCAAACGAGTTAGGGGATGTGATGGATGAAGTGTTTGGTACCGACAATATCAAACAGAAAGGTGGTGCCATTGGCCTACTGACACATAACCAATTGTCACGCAGTTCGGTCTATCATCAAGCTTTAATTTTGGCTCTGATCCCATTTGTGAATCCTGAACACTTTCCTATTTAGTATTTGAGGCTTCCTTAAACTTCAAAAGATTCCAAGAACAATCTTCAGAAACAAAAAACGCTAACATCCAGTTAGCGTTTTTTATCGAATTCGTATTCATACTATCGCGTGATAGCTTAATTCCATTATTACTTTAGCAATAGGTCGGCGATCACGATTTTCTCTTGCTCAGATTTGGCCTTTAGCTCATTTGAGCCTCTGGTTATCGTCGCTACGCCTACGCCCAGCATTTGACTCACCTGTCGTTGAGACATATCGCCTTTCATCAGCTCACAGAAGATATTAATTCGAGCAACCAGAGCATCTCGCTCGTCTGGTGTCATCATCATAGTCAACAACAGCTCGTGCTGATCTTTTTCGACAGCCGTCTTTACCAAGTCCATCAGTTGTTGCCAATTATCATATTCAGGTTGTGATGCCATATCTCTACACTTACTTTTAAATTCTGACTTTAAAGAGTCGCTTAACGATTGAAAGCGTTTAACACTTTATACCGAAACACTTGATGCGATCCAATGTAAAAAGGCAGTAAGTGGAAATGGTTCGCACTCACTGCCTTTATTCTTACTCAGTTTCGGGCCAAATGCCGAAGGCTTAGTATTTCGTTTTTGCCTCATGGGGCGCTAAAAACGTCCCTTTCTCACCCAAGATATCTCGATAGTAGGTCTCAAACATCAAGATATTCTGAACGTAGCCACGTGTCTCTTTGAATGGGATCATTTCGATAAATGCAAAGGCATCGAGCTTTTCATCGCTGCGTGAACGCCACTGTTTCACACGGCTAGGTCCAGCATTATAAGCCGCAAACGCAAAGATACGGTTGTCATCATATTGAGCGAGTAAACCATCTAAGTAGTGACTGCCAATCTCAATGTTTTTGCCGACATCATAAAGATCATCGCTGCCCTGATACTTAATCTTATGTTTGTTCGCTGTGTATTGCGCCGTCTTGGGCATAATTTGCATAATGCCACGCGCGCCAACTGGAGAGCGAGCTTCTGAATCCATCGCACTCTCTTGTCTTGCTAAAGACATCAAAGTGATTGGATCGAGATCGTGCTTTTCAGCGTAGAAGTTAAACCACCACTTATGAGCAACAGGGAAGCGCAGCGCAATGTTATCCCACATCTTCGCAGAGATACTCGCTGTTACGGTAAAGTGATTCCAACGCTGTGTCGCAGCGTAAGCGGCAAGCATCTCTTTTTGCTCTTTATCTGCATTGGTCAGTAACCAGCGCCATTCACTTTTCGCTGCCGCAATTTTGTCTCGGTCAATCAGTTCACCAATACGCACCAAAGAGGTGTCGAATGGCTTCACTGTTTCAGCATTGTATTTAAGTGTCGATGTTGGATATTGAACTGGCTTACCTAACTGCTTAGCCGCAGCCACACTGTAGAAATTACGCTGACCCAAGATATCTGACAGTCGCTTATTGCCTTTGTCAGTATCGCCCGTCGCGATTTCAGCTCTGCCCTGCCAATATTGCCAACGAAGCGAAGCCTGATGTTTATCATCCAAGCGCGCTATCCACTCTTTCAAACCCGTCCAATCGGCATGTTGAATTGCTAAGCGAGCACGTCGTTCCAGCAGAACTTGCTTTGATGAACTCGCGAGCATTTTGTCGCGCCACACCATTAACTCTTCAGAGTCGGTGTTGATCAGACGAAACGTTAGGTAATCAGCGAGCTCTTGAGATTTCTCTTTCGAAAACTTCTGAGCCTTGATGACATCATCAAACACCTTTTGAGCACTGCTTGATGATTTCCTTGCTAGCTTCTCGAAAGCAAACTCGGTTTGAGCTTGGTAGAATTCATTCGCTGGATGTTTTTTAGCAAACGCGAGTACATTTTCAGGCTTGTTGTACAACGCCTTCATCTGCTTCGCTTGAGCAATTGACTCATCATGATCCAATTGCTTAATCAGATAGCTCATTAACTTACCGTTACGGCCCTCGAACGCTAGCAGCATTCTATCCAGAATCAGCTCATCAGTTCTTAGCCCAGCTTGATCCCAGCTTTTAAATAAAGGGTCACAAGCGTCATCAACACCACTACCACTCAACCAAAGTTGTTTAGCTCCTTTAAAGGCAAGCTCTTGGTTACCTTGCTCGTAATGCGCTCGATAATAAATACATTGGTATTTTTCACCGACAGGCTCTTTGGTTTGAAACTCAAGGATCGTCTTCCACTGTTTTTGAGAAGCCAATGAATCCAAATAAGGTGCGCGCATTCGATTGGAGAAAGGCAATGCCTTGTTCTCTTCAATGAAAGCATCGACCTCAGCAGGTGTGCGATCACCTAAGCCAATCAGAAAGGCCCGATAATCGGTGTAAGGTGTTAAAGGGTATGTTTGAATTTTGTTACGCAGCGCGGAGTAAGCTTTTAGATCACGGCTGTCTAAAACCTCTTGCGCTTTGTCATAAACGTCACGCTGCATTTCAAGCTCGGATGCATTGCTAGCCATAGCGACCGGAGCCAGTGAAACCGAAGACAAAATTGCCGATGCAGCCACAGCAATTTTCGTATTACCAATGCGGAAAAACATTCGCTCTTTCCTTAGTGCGTGTATGAATACGTGAAGTCTATTTACGCCCGACATCACATCAAATGTAAAGGATTTGAGTGTAAATATTATTAATATTTAACACTTCGCCTCAGAAGCCCATTAAATATAGTTTTAATGACCAATGTGACAATAATAGGTAAGGATTAGTTCAAGAGTGGCTTTTCTGCCCTAGGAGTAACATCTTTGAGGATATTGGTATAAAATAGCAGACAATTTTGAACAATAATTAGGATCGATCGGCAATGGCTGAATACGTATATACCATGTCTCGGGTGAGCAAAACTGTTCCACCTAAGCGTCAAATTCTTAAAGACATTTCTCTTAGCTTTTTTCCTGGCGCTAAAATCGGTGTTTTGGGTCTAAATGGTTCAGGTAAATCTACCCTACTACGTATCATGGCTGGTATTGATACTGATATTGATGGTGAAGCACGTGCACAACAAGGTCTTAAAGTAGGTTATCTACCGCAAGAACCTGTACTAGACGAATCAAAAACGGTTCGTGAAATCGTAGAAGAAGCGGTTTCTGACGTTGCTGACGCACTTAAGCGTATCGATGCAGTTTACGCAGCTTACGCAGAACCAGATGCAGATTTCGATGCACTTGCTAAAGAGCAAGGCGAACTAGAAGCACTGATTCAAGCAAAAGACGGTCACAACTTAGAGACAGCTCTAGAGCGTGCTGCTGATGCACTTCGTCTTCCAGAGTGGGATGCGAAAATTGAATTCCTATCAGGTGGTGAGCGTCGTCGTGTTGCTATCTGTCGTCTACTTCTTGAAAAGCCAGACATGCTGCTTCTTGATGAACCAACCAACCACTTGGATGCAGAATCAGTAGCATGGCTTGAGCACTTCCTTGTTGATTACAGTGGTACTGTTGTGGCGATTACCCACGACCGTTACTTCCTAGACAACGCAGCTGGCTGGATTCTAGAACTTGACCGTGGTGAAGGTATCCCATGGGAAGGTAACTACACGTCTTGGCTAGAGCAAAAAGACGAGCGTCTTAAGCAAGAAAAAGCGGGCGAAAGCGCACGTCAAAAGACAATCGAGAAAGAACTTGAATGGGTTCGTCAAAACCCTAAAGGCCGTCAAGCTAAGTCTAAAGCTCGTATGGCTCGTTTTGAAGAACTGACGACTGGCCAATACCAGAAGCGTAACGAAACTAACGAACTGTTCATCCCGCCAGGTGAGCGTCTAGGTGACAAAGTTCTTGAAGTGAACAACCTAACTAAATCGTTTGGTGATCGCGTTCTTATCGACGACTTATCGTTCAGCATGCCTAAGGGTGCAATCGTCGGTATCGTTGGTGCCAACGGTGCAGGTAAATCAACACTATTCAAGATGCTAAGCGGTGCAGAACAGCCAGATTCAGGTACAGTTGAACTAGGCGAAACCGTTAAGCTTGCTTCTGTTGATCAGTTCCGTGACAGCATGGACGACACTAAGACAGTATTCCAAGAGATCTCTGAAGGCGCTGATATCATTAAGATCAACAACTTCGAAATCCCTGCGCGTGCTTACTGTTCTCGTTTCAACTTTAAAGGCAACGACCAACAGAAGATCATCGGTGAGCTTTCTGGTGGTGAACGTAACCGTGTTCACTTAGCGAAACTGCTAAAAGCGGGCGGTAACGTACTGCTACTCGATGAGCCTACCAACGACCTTGACGTTGAAACGCTACGTGCTCTTGAAGAAGCACTGCTTGAATTCCCGGGCTGTGCAATGGTTATCTCGCATGACCGTTGGTTCCTTGACCGTATTGCGACCCATATCTTAGACTACCGTGATGAAGGTCAAGTTAACTTCTACGAAGGTAACTATACTGAGTACACTGAGTGGCTTAAGCAGACTCTAGGCGCACAAGCGGCAGAGCCGCACCGTATCAAGTACAAGCGTATAGCTAAGTAAATAAGCTTGTATTTTGAACAAAGGCCGCGATAATAGCGGCCTTTGATATATCTGGCTTACGTGTAATGCATCGATATAGAGAGATTACTTATGGTTGAAAGACGTCAATTTTCACGAGTTATTTATCAAGTCCCGACTGAGATCTCACAAGGACAAGTAAAGGTATCAGGCTCAGTGCAAGACTTATCACTCCATGGTTTACTCATTCAATGCAATGAATCAAAACAACTTAGCCATGATGTCCCTGTTCAAGTGAGCTTTAAACTCGAAAACAGTGATATCAATATTCAGTTAGAAGCAACGATAGTCTCTACCATCAATACCTCAATGCGTTTACGCATAGAGCATTTAGATATTGATAGTATCAGCCACCTTAAGCGCCTTGTTGAGCTTAATGTTGGTGACGATGACCTGCTTTATAGAGAGATTGAACACCTTACCGACTTAGGTAAGGAATAATATCTCCATTACCCTTTTTCTATTAGAAGCATTTAGTTAATACAGAACCATGTCTAAAAAAGTGTCCATTACTATTCCCTCTAGTCAGGGGGAACAGACGTTTTACTTCGGTCGAAAAGCCGTACTCTTATGCATGACAACCCTGCTCTCAGTACCGATGTTGATTGGTGGTGCAACCTACATGCACCTTGAGAGTAAAAACAAGCTAGCTGCACAAGCCGGTGATGCACAACAGTTAATTGAAACTCTGATTGTTGAAAAAGAGCAGACCGAGTTCTTATACGCGGAACAAGTTGAAACCAACCACAACCTATCTCAAACCTTAACTGAGAAAGAAGGTACGATTCAATTACTGGGTAAGCGTGTATTCGATGTGGAATCCGTTCTAGGCCTGGCTGATGAAGAGTTACACACCGATGAGGTTTCACTAGAAGACCGTATTGATGCTGCAGCCGTCGATTCCGCGGTAAGAGCTACCATGTTCCGCTTAATTCCTAATGATAGTCCGATGGCTTATCAACGCATCTCGTCTTCATACGGTCGCCGTACTAACCCAATTACAGGCAAACGCCACAACCATACTGGTATCGACCTTACTTGTAAGCGTGGTGAAGATATCTTAGCACCGGCAGATGGTGTGATTGAAACCGTACGCCCAAGCAAGAAAGGCTTTGGTAACTTTATCACCATGCGCCATTCATTTGGCTTCATGAGCTCTTACGCGCATCTGCAAAAATTCAAAGTTCGCAGCGGTCAGTTTGTCAGTAAAGGTGATGTGATTGCGAGCTGTGGTAACTCAGGTAACTCAACTGGGCCACATCTGCATTATGAAGTACGCTTCCTTGGTCGCTCATTGAACCCTCAATACTTGATGGATTGGACACCAGAAAACTTCAATTACGTGTTTGAGAAAGAGAAAAAGGTGAAATGGGGCCCACTCGTTCAGCTGATTGATAACGTGGTTCGCTTGCAGATCAACCTAACTAACGTGCCTTACATCAGTTCAACTATCGACACAGTATCCAGCGATGATAACCGAGTCTCGAACGAGAATAACAAAGAGCCTATCGTGACTAACTAGGTTTGTTCGTTTGGCCCATGATGATCCAAATGCATTTCGCCTACTATAGGCCAGATGCAATATCGGCATTCAACACAAACAAAAAGAGCGACCAAATGGTCGCTCTTTTTTATTTTTCAAACCACACTATTAACCGCGATGAATCGAGTCATGTGCTTGTTTTAACAGGCTTTGGCTCTCTTGTAAAAATTGTTGTGAGTAGTCACCAAACCAATCACTCACTTGGTTGAAGCTCTCAACAAACTTAGCCTTATCTTTGCCATCTAGAATTTCTAACGCTTCTCCGAAACAGCTATGGAAGCGTCGAATCATCTCAATATTCTCATCCGAAGAAAGAATGATATCGCCGTACAAGTTCGGGTCTTGAGCAAACAGACGACCAACCATCGCAATCTCAAGTCGGTAGATTGGCGAGCTTAGTTTCAGAAGTTGATCAATGTTCGGGTTCTCTTTACTCAGGTGCAAGCCGTAAGCAAAAGAGGTGAAGTGACGAAGTGCTTGAATCAAGGTCATGCCGTGATCGTGTTCAGCTGCATCCATCTGGCAAAGGCTCGCGCCCCAAATACCAAATTGATTCAGTAGCCATTGGTAACTTTCAGAACCACGACCATCACTGTAAACAATCACCTGCTTAGCAAGGCTAGGAACATCAGGGCCAAACATTGGGTGCAATCCAACTACTGGGCCTTGATGCATGTTCATCATTGCTTGTAGAGGTTTAGATTTAATTGACGTCAAATCACATAGAATACAATCGCTTGGTAGATTACCTAGCTTCGCAATCACACCTTCCGTTAGGTGAATTGGAACCGTAACAACCACAAGCCCAGCATTATCTAAGATTTCGTCGGCCTTATCCCAATCTTGGCTGCCAAGGATTTTTACTTCGTAGCCAGACAGTTTGAACATACGACCAAACAAGCCACCAAGTTGACCATTACCACCAACGATAACCACTGAACGTAACTCTGGGTTAAGACACTTAAAGCCAGAATCTTTCTCGCTGGCATAAGACTCACGCATAGTACGACGCAAAATATCTTCGATTAACTGTGGTGGAACCCCTATTTTCTCAGCTTCTTGACGACGAGATGCCAGCATCGCAGCTTCACGCTCTGGTACATAAATAGGTAAACCATGTTCACTTTTTACTTCGCCTACTTTCTCTACTAGAGCAAGGCGTTGAGCCAGTAAATCCAACATTTGTTTATCGACAGCATCGATTTGGTCGCGTAATTCGTTCAGTTCAACGGCCATTTTATTCCTTACTAATCTATAAGCCCGTGCCAATCTATAAGCCCACAATCATGCAGGTTCGCTAGCAACAGATCTTAAAATGCCTCATTAGATGAGGCACTTAAATTTAAACTCTGACTAACCTTTCAAGCGGTTCTCTAAGAACGGGACTAATTCCGTATGTGCATGTTTTAATAGTGCCTCAGTTGAATCCCAATTGATACACGCGTCGGTAATAGAAACGCCGTATTTCATCTCATTGAGAGGTATATCCGAAGATTGGTTTCCTTCGTTAATATGGCTTTCAATCATCAGGCCGATAATCGACTTGTTGCCTTCACGAATTTGGTGAATCACATCTTCTGCAACTAAAGGTTGGCGACGGAAATCTTTACGAGAGTTCGCGTGGCTACAGTCGACCATTAGCGCTGCCTCTAAACCAGATTTACCCAGCTCTTGCTCACATTCGTGTACCGATACTGAATCGTAGTTCGTCTGCTTACCGCCACGTAAAATCACGTGACCATTTGGGTTACCTTGCGTTGTTAGTAGTGCAACCTGACCTTCGCGGCTGATACCCATGAAACGGTGGCTAGAAGAAGCCGCCTGCATTGCGTTGATTGCAGTGCCTAGGTTGCCATCGGTGCCGTTTTTAAAACCGATTGGCATTGAAAGACCACTTGCCATCTCACGGTGAGTTTGAGATTCAGTCGTACGTGCGCCGATAGCTGCCCAGCTGAAGGTATCTGCTAGGTATTGCGGGCTGATTGGATCTAATGCTTCAGTCGCCAATGGAATTTCCATCTCAGCGAGTTCAACAAGTAGCTCACGACCAACATGCAGACCATGCTCAATATCGAAAGTGCCGTCTAGATGCGGGTCATTGATCAAACCTTTCCAACCTACAGTGGTACGAGGTTTCTCAAAGTAAACACGCATAACAATATACAGTTGATCGCTAAGTTGCTCAGATAAGGCTTTAAGGCGTTTCGCGTACTCTTTCGCAGCTTCAATGTCATGGATAGAACATGGGCCACATACAACAAGCATGCGATGATCTTTCTTATGAATGATGTTTGCGATAGTTTGACGAGACTCTTGAATGAAACGACGAGCATTATCACTCAAAGGCAGTTTTGCTTTTAACTCCTCAGGAGTAATCAGTACCTGTTCGTCGATGATATTGACATTGCTTAATTCACTTTTCTGCATAACTCAACCTGTATATTTATTTTTACACCCAACATTTCCGTTTGGGTTAACAATCTTTAAAAACACAATAACAGCTAAAAAAACGATTGCAAGTGTAAACAATAAAAAACATTAAGTGTAAATTTTATTTTACACATTAGATTTAACTCACTCTAAGAGATAAATAGGTTTAAACCACGGATCACACATACAAAAAAGGCGATATTTATCATATCGCCTTATCTAAAATTATAATGTGTTTATTTATCACTCACTGCCTAGCATTCGCTTAATCGTCTCTGAGGTCTCTTTCCACCTAGCATCCGAGTGAAGTGTCGACAAATCAAAGCTGTGTTTTTTAAGCAATGAGTTGGCTAAAGGCACCTCTTGAATCGCTAAGCGATCCAGAGCTTCAATTTGTGCATCTCGTTTATTACACATCAACACCATGTCACAACCTGCATTCAAGGCCGCTTTCGCTCTGTCGGCTGGTCCACCCATTATGGCAGCGCCTTCCATCGTTAAATCATCAGAGAACACCAAGCCTTTAAACCCAAGCTGCTGCTTCAATACTTTCTGCAGCCAATACTGTGAACCGCTCGCAGGTTGATCATCATAGTGAGAGAAAACCACGTGAGCTGGCATCATGGCATCCAATATTCCAGCTTCAATTTGCGCCTTGAAGATTGCCATGTCTGTTTCAAAGATGTCGTCTCTAGGGTCATATGGCGTCTCTAAGTGTGAGTCAGCAATCACGCCACCGTGTCCAGGGAAGTGCTTGCCTGTCGTCGCCATGCCAACCGACTTCATGCCTTTGATGAAAGCGCTGCTATGACGAACAATAGTATCAATATCTTCGCCAAACGCTCGGCTACTAATCGCTTTACAGTCATGGCCTTTGTCTAATACTGGCGCAAAGCTCAGATCGATATCGTGGGCAATCAATTCTGCCGCCATCAACCAACCCGCTTGTTCTGCTAACTGTTCGCCATTATTCTTAGTCGCGAATTCTTGAGCAGCTGGGATAATTGAAAAGCCATCGCGGAAGCGCTGAACTCGGCCACCTTCTTGATCGACACCAATCAAAATAGGACGTTTCGCTACCTTGCGAATTTCTTTGTTTAACGCCGATAACTGTTTGCTATCGTGGTAGTTTCGAGCAAATAAGATGAGACCACCAACAGTTGGGTGCTCTAAAATTTCTTTGTCTTCCGCAGTCAGTTCGTAGCCTGCAACATCAACCCACAACGGTCCCATATTTATCCCTTATTAAACCTAATTTCATAAACTTCCCGAGGTTATTCTCTTTAAATTTGCTTTACAATGTTTTTAAACCAATCTGTGGAAGACTTTAAGAATGCAGTGCAAGAGCTTAGGAATGGATCATAAAGAACTGTATATCGGCGTGATGTCAGGGACGAGTATGGACGGTGTTGATACGGCCTTAGTGTCGATTGAAGATACACGTATAATATTGCTTGCTCATGATGAGTTCCCAATGCCTGATGATCTCAAAGCGCGTCTACTTGAAGTCTGTATTGGTCAGAAAACCGATTTGATTGCCATTGGCGAACTCGACCACCAGCTTGGCCATCTGTTTGCTGATGCGGTTCTGCAACTTCTCGAAAAGTCAGGCACACCAGCACCTTCTGTAACTGCGATAGGTAATCATGGTCAAACAGTGTTCCACCAGCCAACAGGCGATTCGCCATTTACCATGCAGTTGGGTGATGCCAACATCATTGCCGCTAAAACACAGATTCAAACGGTTGCCGATTTTCGACGTAAAGACATGGCATTAGGCGGACAAGGTGCGCCATTAGTCCCCGCCTTCCACCATACGATTTTCCACCCGCAAGACAGCTCGGTTGTGGTGTTGAATATTGGTGGTATCTCGAATATTTCAGTGCTGCGCCCTAATCAGCCAACGCTTGGTTATGATACAGGTCCGGGCAATATGTTGATGGACGCTTGGGTTGATAAACACACGGGTGAGAAGTTTGACCGTGATGCGCAATTTGCGCTTAAAGGTCAACTCAATCAAGCTTTACTCGAACAGTTGTTAAATGAGTCTTATCTATCTCAAATGCCACCGAAAAGTACTGGTAGAGAACTATTCAACCTACCTTGGCTAGAGCAACAATTAACAGAATTTAAAGATCTTGCAGTAGAAGATGTTCAGCGCACGCTTTGTGAATACACCGCATTGACGATAGCCAATGAAGTGGAGACTTATCGCTTGGGTAACCAGCCTGCACTGTATGTGTGTGGCGGTGGTACAAGAAACCCATTGTTGATGAAGAGACTGTCTGAATTGCTTCCAAGTTGGGAGGTTGACTCAACCACCAGTAAAGGCGTGGATGCCGATTACATGGAAGCAATGGCCTTTGCGTGGCTTGCTCAGCGTCATGTTCATAAACTGCCAAGCAATTTACCAGAAGTGACTGGCGCAAGCAGAGCGGCCTCTCTAGGCGTTCTCTATCGAGCTGACTAAACAACTTTAGAACCATAATTTTAGAATCACCATTTAAGGATCATTATGAGTAACGACGCTCTCATATCAGCGCTCTCGCACCTCGTTTCGGAGGGGAGAAACCCTGACACTATGGATATTGATCTGCTCACCTCTCTCGAAGTGGTTGAAAAGATTAACCAACAAGACAAACAAGTCCCACTGGCGATTGAAGCGGAACTGCCACAGATCGCGAAAGCGGTCGATAAAATTGCTCATGCCTTTCAAAACGGTGGTCGACTGATTTATATGGGCGCAGGCACCAGTGGTCGATTGGGTGTTTTAGATGCATCAGAATGCCCTCCGACTTTCGGTGTTTCAGACAAAATGGTTATCGGCTTAATCGCTGGCGGACCAGAAGCGATTTTAAAAGCCAAAGAGGGAGCGGAAGATTCGCTGACTCTCGGTATTGAAGACCTGAAAGCCATTCAATTTACAGAAAATGATGTCGTGGTAGGTATTGCAGCGAGCGGGCGCACACCTTACGTGATTGGTGCACTCAATTATGCCAATCAGCTTGGCGCAGTAACGGTTGCATTGTCTTGTAACCCTGATTCTCCAATTGCTGAAATCGCTCAAATCGCAATTAGCCCGGTGGTTGGCCCAGAAGCATTGACTGGTTCAACACGACTCAAATCAGGTACAGCACAAAAGCTGGTGCTTAATATGCTGACCACAGCCAGCATGATTCGCATTGGTAAGAGCTACCAAAATCTGATGGTCGACGTAAAAGCGACCAATGAAAAGTTGGTTGCTCGCGCTGCTCGTATCGTTATCCAAGCAACGGAGTGCGACAAAGCACTGGCAGTGTCGACGCTTAAAGCGACTGATTACGATGTGAAGTTATCGATTTTGATGATTCTAACAGGACTAGATTTAGAATTGGCCAAGGCACAGCTTGATAAGCAAAACGGCTTTTTAAGAAAAGCTGTAGAGAATAACCAGTAACCTAGACTCTGCTGTTGAGTGTTACTCCGGCTACCGACAAAAAGACCAGTACACACGCGGTACTGGTCTTTTTTAGTTTTAATTTTTCATCGCTAGCTTGGGCTTAGTAGTCGTTTGAGAACTCGTCCCAGCCGCGTTGCCATTCCATACGGAAACGTTGAGCGTCTTCCGTACCAGAACACACGCCTTCATACACCTGACCAGATAAACCAATCTGATAAGCATGGTTCGGATTACAATATTCAGTCACACCTAGGTGATAACCTTCTGTGTAACCCGCTTGATCGACTGCGCCAAGCTCAGTCATCTCTGAATACGAACGCTGAGTGTGGCCTTTGATACCATCACGATAGCCAATCTCTTGCCAATTGCCTTCAGCTGCTAAATCTTGAACATTGGCGCTGCATCCTGCAAGGCTAAATGCCACGGCGAATAGTACGATTATTTTTTTCATTTCAATCCTTTATATTGTTACTTCACCACTTTCTGACGAAGCGCTGCCTTTGTGGTGATTCTCCGCTGAACGCCTATCGATGTCCACTTATTGTCTAATGTTCGCCACTTTAGGTTCATTCCGACCACTCAGAATCAATAGTCGCCGTTAAGCCAACTCAAACAACCTCTCTATAGAGCTAATAGGCCTCTCGATAGAAATATCGGCCACTCAGCACAGTGAACAAACCACTAAATCAGTTATAACACCGCTAAATTGGCTATTCGACCACTCACTCTCGTAGCGGAAGTTTCTTCTCATCGACTCCTTTAATATACACCCTGACTTAATTAATACATTCAGGGATAACAAATTATGATGTGGTTTCTTACCTGTGTCGCAGCACTCATTGGTGGCTACTTTATTTACGGTACCTTTATCGAGAAGATTTTCGGTATCAATGAAAAACGCCAAACACCTGCTCACACTAAGCAAGATGGCGTGGACTACGTTCCAATGTCGACACCAAAGGTTTACCTAGTTCAGCTGCTTAACATCGCAGGTGTAGGTCCAATCTTCGGCCCTATCATGGGTGCCCTTTATGGTCCAGCAGCAATGCTTTGGATCGTTCTAGGTTGTATCTTCGCAGGTGCAGTACACGACTACTTCTCAGGTATGTTATCTATCCGTAATGGCGGAGCTTCGGTTCCAACCATCACTGGACGTTACCTAGGCAATGGCGCAAAACACTTTATGAACATCTTTGCCATTGTTCTACTGCTTCTTGTTGGTGTGGTATTCGTATCTGCTCCAGCAGGTATGATCACTAACCTAGTGAACGACCAAACTGATTTCGCGATGTCTGCAACTACGATGGTTGTTATCATCTTTGCTTACTACATCATCGCAACGATTGTCCCTGTCGATAAAATCATTGGTCGCTTCTACCCACTGTTCGGTGCACTGCTTATCTTTATGTCTGTTGGCCTAATCACTGCGATTGGTCTATCTGACGAACACCAAATCATGGGGGGCTTTGAGATCAGCGACATGTTCACCAACATGAACCCGAATGACCTACCACTTTGGCCTGCTCTCTTCATCACTATCGCATGTGGTGCTATCTCTGGCTTCCACGCCACTCAGTCTCCTCTGATGGCGCGTTGTATGGAAAACGAGAAGAACGGTCGCTTCGTATTCTACGGCGCAATGATTGGTGAAGGCATCATCGCTCTAATCTGGTGTGCACTTGCTCTGTCTTTCTTCGGTTCGGTTGAGTCTCTGTCTGACGCAATTGCAAACGGCGGCCCAGGTAACGTAGTATACAGCGCTTCATTTGGTCTACTGGGTGTATTTGGCGGTATCCTTGCTTTCCTTGGCGTGGTTATCCTACCAATCACTTCTGGTGACACAGCGTTCCGTTCAAGCCGTCTTATCCTTGCTGAATACTTCAACATGGAACAGAAAACACTGCGTAACCGTCTACTAATGGCGTTACCACTGTTCGTTATCGGTGGCATCCTGACTCAAGTAGACTTCGGCATCATCTGGCGCTACTTCGGTTTTGCTAACCAATCAACAGCAGTCATGATGCTATGGACAGCTTCGGCTTACCTACTTCGTCACAATAAACTGCACTGGGTAACAACGGTTCCAGCTGTGTTCATGACATCTGTGTGTATCACATTCATCCTGAACAACAGCCAACTGGGCTTTGGTCTACCAATGCAGCTTTCAACCATCATCGGCGTGGTGAGTGCATTCGGAATTGCAGCTTACGTTATCAAAATTTCAAAAGGCAAAGGCGATATCGACCTTGCTGATGAAGAAGAAAAAGAAGCAAAAGGCGTCACCAAAACCGCCTAGTTCTTTCAGACTCTTGATAACAAGAGACACGTCTTCATAGAGAGACAAAAGAACAAGCCAAACACACTTCGCTTGCTCCCGTAATCACCCAGTGATTCGTGGAACCTAAGACTAAAGCCCGTCCTCTGTGATGGGCTTTACTGTATCTCAGTATTGGTACATCAACATTAGTACATCAATATTGGTATCTCCGCCTGACAAGCAATCGCAACTCGATATAACCAATGAAAACACAAGCAAAGCTACCGTTACTACGCAATGAGCTTTACACTTAACCAGCGTCTCAATAGGTGAAAATATGGAACTCATTCTCTCTCTGCTGCAACAAACCTGTGTCTACTTAGTGATTGCTTACATGCTAAGTAAAACTCCATTGATTCTCCCTTTGTTGAGCATCTCATCTCGCTTAAGCCATAAGATCAGCTGCTACGTTCTGTTTTCCCTGTTCTGCATTATGGGTACCTATTTCGGACTGCAGATCAATGATGCCATCGCCAACACGCGTGCGATGGGTGCGGTAATGGGAGGTCTGTTTGGCGGCCCTGTCGTTGGCTTTGCCGTCGGCTTTACTGGTGGAATTCACCGTTACTCATTAGGCGGCTTCACAGACTTGGCTTGTGCGATTTCAACCACAGCAGAAGGCTTGATTGGCGGCCTGTTACACGTTTATCTCGTGAGAAAGAACAAAGCCAGCCAACTGTTTAATCCGTTAGTGGTTTTCTCGGTAACCCTGTTTGCAGAGATCATTCAGATGCTGATTCTGCTGGCGGTCGCAAAACCCTTCGAACAATCCTATGCTCTGGTCTCCGATATTGCGGCGCCAATGATCATCGCTAACTCGGTCGGTGCAGCACTGTTCATGAGCATCATCCAAGACAGAAAAACCATCTTCGAAAAGTACTCGGCTACCTTCTCACGCCGCGCACTGACCATTGCCGAACGTTCGGTGGGTATTTTGCATGGTGGGTTCAATTCCGATAACGCACAAAAAATCGTACGTATCGTTTATGAAGAGACCAACGTAGGGGCGGTAGCGATTACCGACCGAGAGAAAATCCTCGCGTTCGTTGGTATTGGTGATGAACACCATATTCCGAACACCCCGATTTCATCGCAAAGCACGCTCACTTCGATGGAACAGAACGACATCATCTACCTTGATGGCAAAGAGAACCCATACCAATGCTCCTTGTCGCAGGATTGTAAATTGGGTTCTGCGTTGATTATTCCATTGCGCGCGGGTAACGAAGTGGTCGGCACCATCAAGCTCTATGAGCCAAAGCTGAAACTATTCTCAACTATCAATATGTCGATGGGTGAAGGTATCGCTCAACTATTATCGAGCCAGATCCTATTTAGCAACTACCAGCAGCAGCAAACGCTACTGACACAAGCAGAAATCAAACTGCTGCACGCTCAAGTGAACCCGCACTTCTTGTTCAATGCGCTTAATACTATCAGCGCAGTAACACGTCGTGACCCAGATAAAGCTCGAGAGTTGATTCAACACCTGTCTCACTTCTTTAGAAGCAACCTAAAGCAGAACATCAACACCGTGAAGCTCAAAGACGAACTGGCACACGTCAACGCTTACCTGACCATAGAGAAAGCACGCTTTACCGATCGACTAGAAGTGGAATGGGATATCGACCCGCAGTTATATGAATCTCAATTGCCGAGCTTTACCCTGCAACCGCTGGTAGAAAACGCCATCAAACATGGGATATCTAATATGTTGGAAGGCGGTAAAGTAAAGATCTCTAGCGAGGCTTTCGAGGGTGGGTTCAAGTTAACCGTTGAAGACAATGCAGGTAATTATCAGAAGCCATCTCAAGATCATGTAGGATTAGGGATGGAAATTGTTGATAAACGACTCACTAATTTCTTTGGACAAGATTCAGCACTAAAAATAGAATCTCAACCACAGCAATTTACTCGAATGAGCTTTATCATACCTATACTCAAATAATGGTATTTTCGGAGACGGATCGCTCCGAGTTGAAACATTTAGAAGCAGACATTTAAAAGATAAGCGTGAACCAAGCAGGGATAGAACCAAGATGAAGATTGTAGGATGTTAAAGGCACTAGTTATCGATGATGAGCTTTTTGCTCGCGAAGAGCTGATTGAGCTGCTGACCGAAACCGGAGAAGTGGAAATCATAGGCCAAGCGAGTAACGCGATCGAAGGACTGAAACAGATCAACCTACTCAAGCCTGATGTCGTGTATTTGGATATCCAAATGCCGCAGGTTACTGGGATTGAGCTGTTAAGCATGCTTGACCCAGATACCATGCCCTACGTGGTATTCGTCACCGCCTACGACCAATATGCGATTCAAGCCTTTGAAGATAACGCTTTTGATTACCTACTTAAGCCAGTCGAGCCTTGTCGATTAAACAAGAGCGTTTGTCGCCTGAATAAGGTCATCAAACAAAATCAGAAAGCACCAGAACAGAACATCTCAGCGATTGCTCCCTGTCACTTAGAGCAAATCCCATGTATTGGTCATAACCGCATTGTGATCATGGCAAGCCAAACGGTAGAGTGCGCCTATTCCGATATCAGTGGTGTGCATGTTCGTAGCTCATCGCAAACCGCAACCTCGCAACTAACGCTTAAGATCTTGGAAAAAAAGACCGAGTTGATCCGCTGTCATCGACAGTATTTGATCAACATAAAATCGATCCAAGAGATCAAACTGCTAGAAAATGGATTAGCAGAGATCATTACCCTGACTGGCTTTGAAGTCCCGGTGAGTCGTCGTTATTTAAAGACTTTAAAAGAGCAACTCGGTCTCCAGTAACGCGTTAGAATTAGACGCCTTGTTCCAAAGCACGATCAAAAAAGCCAACGTATCAACGTTGGCTTCCTGCTGTTTACAAATCAATAGTGTTTGCAAATCGATAGTGTTACGCATCGATCTTGTCACCAATCAATAGAGATTAGTCGACTTGCTTAATCTGTAGCTCTTTTGGTACTTCAAAGAACATGTTCTCTTCACGACCTTGAATCTCTTCAACGTCAGTCGCACCTAGCTCACGAATACGATCTAGAATTTGGTTTACCAGCTCTTCAGGAGCAGAAGCACCGGCTGTTACACCGATTTTCTTTTTCCCTTCAACCCACTCGGTTTGAATGTCTTCAGGACAGTCAGTTAGGTAGCCTGGTGTGCCTAGTTTCTCAGCTAGCTCTTTTAGACGAGTTGAATTCGATGAGTTCTTAGAACCAACCACTATCACCACATCAACGTCATTCGCCATCTCACGCACAGCGTCTTGACGGTTTTGAGTCGCGTAACAGATGTCGTCTTTACGAGGGCCTTGAATCTCAGGGAATACACGACGTAGCTCTTCGATTACATCAGCGGTTTCATCAACAGATAGCGTCGTTTGGCTCACGTAGTGCAGGTTAGTTGGATCGTTCACCATTAGGTTTTGCACGTCTTCTGGCTTCTCAACCAAGTACATACCACCCGTTTGGCTCGCGTATTGACCCATAGTACCTTCAACTTCAGGGTGACCTGCGTGACCAATCAGTACCACTTCCATATGTTTGCGGCTCGCACGAGCAACCTCCATATGTACTTTAGTTACCAAAGGACACGTTGCATCGAATACCGTTAGCTCGCGCTCTTTCGCTTCTTTACGAACCGCTTGAGACACGCCGTGAGCAGAGAAGATCACGATGTTATCGTCTGGCACTTCGCTAAGTTCTTCGACAAAAATAGCACCGCGTTGTTTTAGCCCCTCAACAACAAAGCGGTTGTGTACCACTTCATGACGAACGTAGATCGGTGGCTGGTACATTTCGAGTGCGCGCTCGACAATGCTGATCGCACGATCAACACCGGCACAAAAGCCACGAGGGTTAGCTAACATTATTTTCATTTCATTGCTCATCATTTACCGCGGTACTAAGGTTGTTTCTATAGAGTTCGCCGTCGCGAGGCTCGCATTCTACAGTGAAGCGCCTAGACAGTGAAGCTCTGGGTGACATCACAGCTGTAAGGTGATGTTAGTCGACAGCTAAGATATTGACGTCAAACGTAACATCTTGGCCTGCAAGTGGGTGATTAAAATCAACCGTCACTGAATCGCCAGCGATCTCAGTGATAATACCTGGGATTTCCATGCCGTCTGGACCAGAAAATGCCATGATAGTGCCCACTTCAACCTCAGAGTCGCCAACAAATTTAGCACGGTCCATGTGGTGGATATGATCTGGATTAGGCATACCAAACGCATCTTCCGCTTTCAGGTCGATAGACTTTTCAGTACCCGCTTCCAGCCCAAGTAAGCACGCTTCAAAGTTCTCGCTTAGGCTGCCATCGCCCATCACGAACTTCGCAGGTTTGCCCATATTTTCGGTGCTATCGGCAACTGAACCATCCTTCATCTTAATCGTAAAATGTAGGGTTACTGCTGAATCATTTTTAATTGCTGCCACGTTACTTTCCTTAGACTTCTTTATTATTTGAGGATGCATTTTGCTTTGCTTCCTTGTTGACTGAAGCATAAAAAAAAGCGCCACCGGAATCAACCGACAGCGCTTAGGGCTATTCTATTCTGTGAGTCATAGACTGACTTTGAAGCAAGCTATTTGCTTTCGTCTTTCTTACGGAAACCATCTAAGATGATCATCGCAGCACCGATACAGATTCCCATATCCGCTAAGTTAAATGCAGGCCAGTGGTAAGTGCCCCAGTAGAAGTCTAAGTAATCGACAACAAAGCCATGTACGACTCGGTCAAACACATTACCTACTGCACCACCAATGATGATCGCATAAGCAATGTTATTCCACTTCTCTGTTGCTGGTAGTTTGCTCATCCAGTACGTCAGCATACCTGTTACCGCAAATGCGATACCCGTAAATAACCAACGCTGCCAACCACTTTGATCACTCAAGAAGCTGAATGCAGCACCGTAGTTATGAACGTACAAAAAGTTAAAGAACGGCAAGACCTCAATACGGTTTGCCCAGCCATAACCCATGTTGTCCATGACAAAGAGTTTGATGCCAATGTCTGCAAGAAAAACCAGCAGAGCTAACCATAACCAACGTACACCAGATTGTTTTAACGAAACTTCACTCATTTCTATTCCTAGTATTTACGAAGCGATTCCTCATTCGCACACTCGGTTTGAGTCGCCATTAAGAATCAGCTTGGTTAAACACATTTCCTATAACTAAAAATAACCCCAGTTGATACTGGGGCTATGATTTTTACAAAAAGTTCAGTCTTTCTCTGAGTCGTTATGCGAACTTACGCACTTCGCCTTCACCATCAACGTTTGATACACAACGGCCACAGATCTTCTCGTGTCCTTCAATTGTGCCTACGTCTGGTGTGTGGTGCCAACAACGGTCACACTTCTCAGCTTCTGTTGCTGCAACTTCAACGAATAGACCAGCAACGTCTGTCGCTTGCGCTGCATCAGACTTCTCGCTCAGTGGCTTAACAACAGCTGCAGAGGTGATAAGTACGAAACGTAGCTCATCTTCTAGCTTGTTGATTTTAGCCGCTAGTGCATCGTCAGCGTATAGAGTAACTTCAGCTTGCAGTGCACCACCGATCGTTTTCTCTTTACGAGCATCTTCAAGAAGCTTGTTCACTGCGCCACGAACAGACTGGATTTCAGTCCAGAATTCGTTGCTTAGCTCTTCGCCTTCTGCAAGACCAAATAGACCTTCGAACCACTCACCTGTGAATACGAACGTGTCGCGCTGCTCTCCAGTTGGTAAAGAGCTTGGCATTTCGTTCCAAATTTCATCTGCAGTGAACGACATGATAGGTGCCATCCAACGAACTAGAGCTTCTACGATGTAGTAAAGCGCCGTTTGACAGCTACGTTGAGCATGGCTGCCCTGCTTCGCTGTGTACTGACGGTCTTTGATTACGTCTAGGTAGAAAGAACCCATTTCGATAGAACAGAACTGCATTAGACGTTGAGTCACACCGTGAGTGTTGTACTCGCCGTATGCTTTAACAATCTCTTCTTGTGCAGCTTGAGCACGGCCAACAGCCCAGCGATCAAGTGCAACCATCTCTTCAGCAGGAACTAGGTCAGTTTCAGGGTTGAAACCGTTCAAGTTCGCTAGGAAGAAACGAGCCGTGTTACGAATACGACGGTAAGCATCCGCTGAACGCTTCAGGATTTCATCAGAAACCGCAACTTCACCCGTGTAGTCTGTAGAAGCAACCCATAGACGCAGGATATCTGCACCTAGCTTGTTGGTTACGTCTTTAGGAGCAACAACGTTACCGATAGATTTAGACATCTTACGGCCGTTACCATCCACTACGAAACCGTGCGTTAGTACTTGCTTGTACGGTGCTTCGTCTTTCATCGCGATAGATGAAATTAGAGAAGACTGGAACCAGCCACGGTGTTGGTCTGAACCTTCAAGGTAAAGATCAGCACTGTGAGTGCGCTCTTCGTTCGGGAAGTTGTACTCTTCACGAGAATCAACAACAGAGAAGTGCGTAACACCTGAGTCGAACCATACGTCTAGCGTATCCATTACTTTTTCGTACTTATCAGCGTCTTCTGCGCCCATAAGTTCAGCAGCGTCTACATCCCACCAAGCTTGAATGCCTTTCTCTTCAACTAGCTTCGCAACTTTTTCAATAAGCGCTGGGCTTTCTGGGTGAAGTTCTGCTGTTTCTTTATGAACAAACAAAGCAATTGGCACACCCCAAGTACGTTGACGAGAGATACACCACTCAGGACGACCTTCAACCATGCCTTCGATACGGCTTTGACCCCATTCAGGCAACCACTCAACACTCTTGATTGACTCTAGTGCTTTAGCACGTAGGCCAGCTTGATCCATAGAGATGAACCATTGTGGTGTTGCGCGGAAGATGATTGGAGTTTTGTGTCTCCAACAGTGTGGGTAGCTGTGCTCGTAAGCGTGGTGATGCAGAAGTGCACCTTTCTCTTTTAGAACTTCTAAAACAGAGTCGTTCGCTTTGAATACGTGCTGACCAGCAAATAGCTCTGTATCTGGCAGGTAAACGCCGTTAGAACCAACTGGGTTAGCGATTTCTAGGTTGTACTTTTTACCAACCACGAAATCTTCTTGACCGTGACCAGGCGCAGTGTGAACCACACCAGTACCTGAATCTGTTGTTACGTGATCGCCAAGAACTGCAGGAACAGTAAAGTCGTAGAACGGGTGGTTGAACTGAGAAAGCTCAAGATCAGCACCTGTAGCAAAACCAAGGTTGTGGAAGTGCTCGATACCTGCACGATCCATTACGTCTTTTGCTAGTTCAGAAGCAACAACGATACGTTGAGCAGGCTGGTCGCCATTCGCTTCAACTTGGATAAGCACGTATTCAAGATCATCACGTAGACATACTGCGCGGTTAGCAGGCAGAGTCCATGGTGTTGTTGTCCAGATAACGATAGAAATTTCGCCTTGACCCGCATGACCTTCAGCTAGAGTAAATTTCTCTAGAAGCGCCGCTTCGTCAGCTGCTGTAAATTTCACATCGATAGATGGAGAAACTTTATCTTTGTATTCAACTTCAGCTTCAGCCAGAGCAGAACCACAATCAGTACACCAGTGAACGGGTTTGAAACCTTTAAGAAGGTGACCTTTGTCTGCGATTTTGCCAAGAGAACGAATGATGTTCGCTTCTGTGCCAAAATCCATAGTGCGATAAGGTTTGTCCCACTCGCCCATGATGCCAAGACGTTTGAAGCTCTCTTTCTGACCTTCAACTTGACCCGCAGCGTACTTTCGACACTCTTCGCGGAATTCAGCCGCCGAAATCTTCTGACCAGGCTTACCTTTCTTCTTCTCAACCATTAGCTCGATTGGAAGACCGTGACAGTCCCAACCAGGGATGTACGGTGCATCAAAACCAGAAAGGGTCTTAGATTTGATAATAATGTCTTTAAGAATCTTATTCAGCGCGTGGCCAATGTGAATATCGCCGTTCGCGTATGGAGGGCCATCATGCAGTACGAAAGATTTTTTACCTTTCTTTGCCTTACGGATTTCGCCGTAAAGATCTTCTTTGTACCAACGCTTCAGCATTTCTGGCTCACGATTTGCCAGATTGCCGCGCATTGGGAACCCTGTTTCTGGTAAGTTCAGGGTATCTTTATAATCACTCATCGATTCTTAATTCCGTTATATTGGGCGAAGTTAGACATTATGTTAATCGGTGGAATCATCCGATTAATTCTTTAGCTGAAGCAGCCACACCCTTGCGGCTTCAGCATCCAATTCTATTTGATTCTTTAGTGCGTCGAACGATTCAAATTTTATCTCGTCGCGCAGTTTGTGCAAAAGTCGTACTTCTAACTGTTTACCATATAAATTGGCTTTAAAGTCAAAAAAATGCACTTCCAATTGCTGCCTTACCCCATTAACTGTTGGTCGTTGTCCAATATTAGCAACGCCACCGACAGGAACACCGTCGATATCCAAAGCTTCAACAACATACACTCCCGATACAGGAGAAACACAACGCTTTAATGGAATATTAGCGGTAGGGAAACCGATAGTTCTCCCTAGTTTTCGACCATGGGACACTCGACCACTAATACTGTAATCACGTCCTAACATGGTAGCACTTGCAGCCAAGTCATCGACCGCTAATGCATTTCGTATCTCAGTACTGCTTACTCGTAATTGGTTTAAGCAATAGCTTTGGGTGCTGACCACCTCAAAACCGTACTTCTCGCCCGCCTCTTTGAGCATAGCGAAATTACCGGTACGACCTTTACCAAAGCAAAAATCGTCACCAACCACCAAGAACTTCACACCAAGCTTATCAACCAAAAGATCCTTAATGAATGCTTCCGCGGATAAACTTGCAAAATACTGATTAAAATTAACACACAATAAGCGACTGATATCTAGCTTACTCAGTTGCACGTATTTGTCTCGTAAACGAGTTAAACGTGCTGGCGCTCTATCTCGGGCAAACAGCTCCATAGGCTGCGGTTCAAACGTCATAACAACAGAAGGTAGCCCTAATGCTGCAGCTTGTTTAGAAACCTGACTCAAAACCTCTTGATGTCCTAAATGAACACCATCGAAGTTACCTATGGTTAATACACAGCCATGATGCTGCGCTTTAATATTGTGTATACCTCGGATCAGTTCCATTATGATCAGCTAAAACCTGTTATTTGCATCATTTATTGTGTGAAACCGACGGATTATATACTAATCAGTATTAATCTGTCGCTGCTTTTAAATGTTTTACTCGGATACCTAAAATCAGTACCGAAACAATATAAACAAAGCCACCAAGTCCAATCAAGCCAGTTAATGTCAGCGCTCTCTGGCTAAAGCTCCATTCAAGCCAATGTTGCATATTATCCAGCTGCCATAAAATAGCCGCTACCATCACCACACCTGAGATAATTAATTTGGCACTGAACAACAAGGTTGTCTTAGTTAATTGATACACACCCGCAAGGTGCAATCCTCGATATAACAAGGCCATATTCACAAAGGCAGACAGTGCCGTCGCAATCGCCAAACCCACATAGCCATAAAAATAAGCAAAGATCGCGTTAAACACCATATTGGTCACCATAGCGATAATGCCGTACTTAACCGGTGTTTTGGTATCTTGGCGAGAGTAATAGCCCGGAGCTAAAACTTTAATCAGCATGAAATTAAGCAAGCCTGATGCGTAAGCTACCAATGACATCGATGCTTGCTGTACATCGTGTGGAGAGAACTCACCACGCATAAATAGCACCATCAACATGGGTTTAGCTAAAACGATAAGACCTAACATCGCAGGAATACCAAGCAGCAACACCATGCGCACACCCCAATCCATGGTATGCGCGAACCCTTCCCCTTGAGCATCTACGTGTTTACGAGACAAAGCAGGAAGAATCACAGTCGCAATCGCGATACCGAATAAACCGAGAGGAAATTCAAGCAGTCGGTCTGAGTAGTACAACCAACTGATAGAGCCTGTTGCGAGGAAGCTGGCAATAAAGGTATCAAACAATAAGTTGATTTGGCTGACCGATACACCGAACAGAGCAGGGATCATTAATGTGCGGATCTTAACCACACCCGGGTCTCTCCATCCCCACTTCGGCTTAACCAACACACCCGCTTTGATCAAGAAAGGCATTTGGAAAAGGAATTGGACTAAGCCACCAAGAAACACACCAATAGCCAAACCAATTTCTGGTTGTTCTAAATTAGGTGAGATAAACCATGCAGCGCCTATGATCATCACGTTCAAGAACACAGGAGTAAAAGAAGAGACCGCAAATTTACCTAATGTATTAAGAATGGCACCAGATAAAGCGACGAAGGTGATAAACCATAAATAAGGAAAGGTAATCTTGAGCATAAAGCTCGCTAGCTCAAATTTGGGTGCTGATGGGCCATCATTTAGCCAGTCGATAAACCAACCCGCACCAAACATCGCGGTGATCACGCCAGAGCCCAATACCCCGATGACGGTGACAATAGAAACTAAAACCCCGAGCGTCCCCGACACCTTAGCAATTAAATCTCGTGTCTTATCTTTATCACCTGCGGCGTGATATTCCGTTAATACAGGAACAAACGCTTGAGAAAACGCACCTTCTGCAAAAAGTCGACGTAAGAAATTAGGAATTTTATTAGCGAAGAAAAATACGTCGGCACTCGCTCCTGCCCCCATCAAATTTGCTACTACTACATCACGTACTAGCCCCAATACACGGGAAACAAAAGTCATTGCGCTGACAATCAGGCCTGACTTTAATAGTCGTTTACTCACAGAAACCTCTGACACTGGTTGATTACTTTCAAGCGAGGATAAATACTATCCTGTCCTAAGAAGCATATTTATTAGCATTGGTCTAAAAATGCTGTTAGAATCCCCGCCATCTTAACCGCGATGACCTTTCCATACCAAAGTTTGTTTGGCTACGATTGGTTTTTGCACAAATCATTTGACAATTAAGCGCTAATGAGGGATAGTCCTCGCCCTTAAATTGTCACCGAACTAAGTTTTTGGGAGTTAGACCCTTGGCAAACAGTAAATCTGCTAAGAAGCGCGCTATCCAAGCTGAGAAACGTCGCCAGCACAATGCTAGCCGTCGTTCTATGATGCGCACTTACATGAAAAAGACTATCGCAGCTATCGCAGCTGGTGATAAAGAAGCTGCAACTGCTGCTCTTGTAGAAGTTACACCACTTCTTGACCGTATGGCGACTAAAGGCCTTATTCATAAGAATAAAGCTGCACGTCATAAGTCTCGTTTCGCTGCTGCAATCAAAGCTCTTTAATAGAAATTTGATTACAACGCAAAACGAAAAAAACCGGCCTAGGCCGGTTTTTTTATATCTAAATTTTGAGTAACGCTTTTATTTTACGTGCTAACAGCCGTTTTTCTGACCGATAAACAATTTAAGCAGATAGATAAAACAAACAATCAGAAAAATAAATAGAGAAGCAAATTGGTACGTAGATAGGTAGATAGGTAAACACTAACGTTCAATGTGAAATGCTAACACTTCCTTGTGTCATTCTATCGCTGATAAGAAATCCCCCTCCCACCAGCAATAAGCTACTTGCAGTAAATACCATGCAGTAGGTTAATCATCGCTTTTACTTCTTCACTACTCAATGTGTAATACACAGTTTGAGCTTCTTTGCGAGTTTCGACCAAACCATCTCTTCTCAACCAAGCAAGATGTTGAGATAAAGCAGACTGACTCAGTTCCAACTTGCCACACAACTCCCCAACCGACAGTTCAGTGCCATGTAATAGGCACAAAATCTGTAAGCGACGCTCGTTAGCCATGGCTTTGAGTAGAATCACAGCTTGTGCTGAGTTCTTCTCCATCTCTTTTAAGTTCATAGTTTGGCTCCCTACAACCTTTACGCCAACTACGGGCTATCAGTATTTCCGGCATATTGCGGAGTTATGATAATCGATATCAATTCATTAACAAACTATCTCACTCGAACAATTTGCTAAAATCTGCGTCACATACGTTTTTTACTGCTGGATGTTGGATCATCCTCTCAGCAAATATGACGTAGTACTCCTCTTTTAACTCTTCAATACCGCCTAATAGTTGCAGTGATGTGTCGTCTTCCACTTCAGACATATAAATCGTCGGTGCTAAAAATATTACGTCATGATGGTAACGAGCAAAAGCCTTCATCAATGCGGCATCATCAAACTCACCTAAAATATCTGGCTTAAGCCCTTGTCTATCAAACCATTGCAGCACTTTACGACCCATTGAGGTTCGGCTGCCAGGGATCAAAAGCTTTCTTTGCTCCAATACAGCAGGGAAATTAACCCCTTCAACCTGACCTGAACTAAAAAAGCTCATTCCACTCTCACCCAGCTTTTTACTGAACAGGCCCGGGCTTTGACTAGAGTCCACCGGACAGTCAGACAAAATCATATCGAGCTTATGTTGAGAGAGTTGCTCAAGTAGCATTTCATGGGTCGATTCAAAACAGCGCAAGTGAATGCTGTTATCTGGAGGGATGGTCGACATCAGTATCTTACTGACGAGTCTTTTAGAGAGCGCATCCGCGACGCCAACATCAAACAGAATATTGGAGTGCTGGCTGTAATTCACGATGTCCAGCATCTCGTAACTCAGGCCAAACATACGATCGGCATATTTAAAGACCAGTTGCCCAAGCTCTGTAGGCTCAACACTTCGGCCATTACGCTTGGTCAACTTGCCATCCATGCGTTCTTCTAAGGCTTTTATCTGCCCCGTTACCGTTTGTGGTGTTAGGAATAGGGCTTCTGCAGCTTTAGTAACAGAGCCTTGCTTGCAAACCATCCAGAAGTAATACAGATGGTTGTAGTTGAGATGCGACATAGATGTGCCGTAATAAAAGAGTAGATACCCTTTTATATCAAATATGACACCGCCACTCAACAAACTCGGAAAAACCTAACCAAACATAGATTTACCACTTATTTTTTCGAAGTGTCTGATTTCATAATGTAATATTTCATCGATTATTTTCAATTTTTTTCTAACTTTTAAGATCTATATCACCTATAGAATTTCCATTAAAAAACAATTTAAAACAACAACTTAAAACAACCACATTAGCAATTGGAATATTTAAAGAGTAAATCATCACAAAAAAGTCGCACCTAAACCAAAATGTAATATTACTGAAATATTTCCCCTCTAACATCACGCTCAGATTAAACAAACAGACCAAACACAGACTTAAACGGTCCAATGGAGAAAACATTATGAACCAAGCTACTACTGCAGCAGCGCCTATCTCGAGCACTACTCGTTGGCTACGCTGGGCTAACTTGGCATTCATGCTTTACCTACTATTACTTTCAGTTTCAATGGTTGGTACAGGCTTCAAATGGGCAACAGGCGAGCAAGCAAAGGTTCTTTTCGAATTTGCTTCACACCCAGTTGCAGGCTTAATGATTGGTTTAGTAGCAACAGCGCTTATTCAATCATCAAGTACAGTTACTTCAATTATCGTTGGCCTTGTGGCAGGTGGTTTACCTGTTGAGCTAGCAATTCCTATGATCATGGGTGCTAACATTGGTACTACGGTAACCAATACGCTAGTTAGCCTTGGTCACGTTCGTTGTAAAGAAGAGTTCAAACGTGCATTCGCAAGTGCGACAATCCACGACTTCTTTAACCTATTAGCCGTTGCTATCTTCCTACCACTAGAGATGGCGTTTGGAATTCTAGAGAAAATTTCTCACTGGTTAGTATCACCGATGTTAGCAACAGGTGATATGAGCATGGGTGGTCTTAACTTCATCAAGCCAATCACTAAGCCTGTTGTAAGTGCGATTAAAGAACCACTATCAACGTTTGGCGACACTGTTGGAGGCATCATGCTTATCGCTCTAGGTATCGCAACTATCTTCGTAGCTATTACTGTAATGGGTAAGCTGATGAAGAGCCTAATGGTTGGTCGTGCTCGTGAGATTCTAAAGAACGCAATCGGTCGTGGTCCAATCCACGGTATCGCTTCTGGCTCTATCGTGACTATCCTTGTTCAGTCTTCTTCTACGACAACAAGCTTGATGGTTCCACTAGTAGGTTCAGGTGTTCTTAAAGTACGTGACGTTTACCCATTCACTCTGGGTGCAAACATCGGTACATGTATTACGGCTCTACTTGCAGCTACAGCAGTGTCTGGTGAGTTCGCAGTATTCGCACTACAAATTGCTCTAGTACACTTGGTGTTCAACATCATGTCAACGGTATTCATCTTCGGTATCCCGTTCCTACGTGAACTTCCAGTTAAAGCGGCAGACATGATTTCAGACATGGCTGTGAAGAACAAAGCTGTAGTGGCTGGTTACCTTGTTGCGGTATTCCTTGTACTGCCTGGTAGCGTGTTAGCTCTTACCGCTTAATAGCAAAATAAACATCGCTTATAGCAAAGCCCGCTACCTCCTAGGTTGCGGGCTTTTTCTTTTTAAGAGTAGATACGGGATTCGTGTAAGCGAGTATCGAAGAGAAAGAGCCAATGCGCGTTGAGAGTATACGAGTAACATAAAGCATCACACAGCATATGATTTCTCTGCTCTTCGAATCTCGATTACTCGTCACTGTAACTTAGATACAAAAAAGGCTGCACAGAGGCAGCCTTTCAATCAAACAAAGCGAGTGAGATTAAACCGAGAATGGGTACTTAATCGCTTCGTGGCATTCGTAACCTTCAACCCAGAAGTCATCCATCGTTACCCATGTTTCCAAATCTTCTAGAGACTTAATCTGAGGATTGATATGGAATGTTGGGCCAGCTAACGGCTCACGCTTTAACTGGATATCACGCATAGGTGCAAGTTGATCTTCGTAAATATGAGCATTTACTAGCTTATGGTAAGCCACGCCAGCTTTCTTACCCGTGATTTGCGCCATGATAGCTAGGAAGACATACACTTGAACCATGTTGAAGTTCAGGCCTAGGGGTACATCGCAAGAGCGCTGAGTGCTGTTTAGGTACAGAGTATCACCAAGTAGTGAGAAGTGATGGCTGTACATACACGGACGCAAACATCCCATGTGGAACTCACCTGGGTTGTAGAAGTTTAAGATCTCGCCGCGGTCATCAATACCGTTAGTTAGATCATCAACAATCTTCTTCAGTTGGTCGATATGACCGCCGTCAGGTTTTGCCCATGCACGTCCTTGAACGCCATAAACACGGCCCATGTCATCTTCACCCTTGCGGTAAGGGTTATTCAGCCATGCTTCATTCAGGTTAGAATTCGCATCCCAAGTTTTAGTCCCTAGCTTACGAAAATCTTCAGCATTGTCGTAACCACGGATATAGCCAAGCAGCTCAGCAACTGCGGCTTTCCAAAAACTCTTACGCGTTGTTACCAGTGGGAATTGGTTATTACCAACATCATATTCAAGGTCAGCATTGATCACGGTTAGGCAACGCTTGCCCGTGCGTTCATTTTCAATCCAAGTACCGTCATCAACGATACGCTGACAGAGATCTAAATACTGTTTCACACCAATTCCTTACTTCGTTTGTTGTGGTAATTCGTCTTTGTAGTGACCACGCTTGTATGCCCACACCATCATCAGCACACCGATGATAACCATTGGCAGTGACAAAATTTGTCCCATAGAGATAAATCCACCGAACAAACCTAGGTGAGCATCAGGTTCACGTACGTATTCTACTAAGAAGCGGAATGTACCATATCCAGCTAGGAATAACCCTGATACAGAACCAAGAGGACGCGGCTTTTTGATAAACCAGTTCAAGATGAAGAACAGCACGATACCTTCAAGCGCCATCTCGTAAAGTTGAGATGGGTGACGAGGAAGTGGACCACCGTTAGGGAACACAATCGCCCATGGCACATCAGTCACACGGCCCCAAAGCTCGCTGTTCATGAAGTTACCTAGACGGCCCATACCTAAACCAAATGGGACGAGTGGTGCAATCATGTCTGCCACGCCAAAGAAGGTGCGACCATTCTTTTTCGCATACCAGAACATTGCGGTGATAACACCCAGCAAGCCACCGTGGAAAGACATACCGCCAGTCCATACCTTAAATAGGTACAGTGGGTCTGCTAGGAAAAGGTCAAAGTTGTAGAAAAGTACGTAGCCAATACGACCACCCAACACTACACCTAGAAAGCCAGCAAACAGTAAGTCTGATACTTGCTCTCGAGTCCAACCACTACCCGGTTGATCAGCTCGGCGATTTGCTAACCAAAGAGCAAACATAAAACCGACAAGGTACATTAGGCCGTACCAACGAACTGAGATTGGTCCTAGTTCAATAAGAACAGGATCGATATTTGGGAATTCGATAAAACCCTGAGACATACTTGGCTCTCTATCTAAATTGATTAACGGTTAGCTCAATGACTAACAGAAAAGACACTACAGCAGCATTGTGGCTGCTATAAACATTAAAAATACCGCAAAGAATTTCTTCAGCACAGGGGTTGGCAATTGAGTGGCCAGTTTCGCACCCACTCGAGTGGTCAAAACTGAGGTACAAGATATCGCGATCAAAGCCGGTAGATAAACATAACCCAAGCTATACGCAGGAAGATCATCGACAGAAGATCCATGCCAAATAAAACCTAGCATTCCCGAAATCGCGATAACACAACCGCATACCGAAGATGAGCCGACGGCTTTACGCATTTCCACACCGTGATGGTTAAGGAAAGGTACCGATAAAGACCCACCGCCAATGCCCGCTAAGCTTGATACCAAACCAATCCCGCCGCCACACAACACGGTTTTAGCTGAACCCGGCATCGATTTTTGGCTCTTGGAGCGAATCGACAATAGCATTTGCAACGCCAACACCAAAACAATCACACCAAAGACTTTTGGTAAGTATTGAGCTGGAATTACATCGGCCACGAAAGAGCCGAGGAAGCCACCTATCACCACACCTGGCATCAACCATTTAACGACAAACATCTCTACGTTACCCAACTTTAGATGGTTAATCGCAGACGATCCCGACGTAACGATGATGGTTGATAGCGAAGTAGCCAATGCCATTTGCATCGCAAACTCTTGGGGGATACCCGCTTTAGGAAGCAAAAACAGTAAGGCAGGAACAACCAGCAAACCACCACCAATGCCTAGCAAGCCTGCTAAAACACCAACAATAGCACCAAGGCCCGCTAACAAGCCTATCAGTTCATATGACACGTTAAATCCTATTTTTTACCTGCTCGAATGAAGCCTGTAAATTCACGCTCTTCGAAATAGTTCAGCATCATACTATAGATGTCACTACCATACGGTTTTGAAAGTGCCTTATTTGCCAAATCCTGTAATTCAGCCAAGTTCGATTGACGAATCAAATATTTGGTTCTTGCGACATTCGAGGTATTCATACTTAACGTCTCATACCCCAATCCAATCAATAGCAGCGCGCCCATCGGGTCACCGGCTAACTCGCCACAAATACAAACAGGTAATTGATATTGCTTACAAGTATCATGAATTTGTTTTAATACCATGATCACCGCAGGGTGCATTGATTCATAGACATCGGATACTCGTGAATTGTTCCGATCAACCGCTAATAAATATTGGGTTAAGTCGTTGGTACCGACTGAAACAAAGTCGACCTTGTGCGCAATCAGCGGCAGTATGTACAGCATGGATGGCACTTCAATCATGATACCAACGCGAGGCATACGCACTCGGTTATCAAGCTCATGCACTTCATCATACGCTTGTTCAATCAACTGTAGCGCGTCATCCAACTCCTGTGCACCAGAGATCATCGGCAGCAAAATACTCAAGTTATGGCTTTCACAGCTCGCACGTAGCATGGCACGTAACTGAATAATAAAGATGTCAGGATGATCGAGCGTAAACCGAATACCACGCCAACCAAGGAATGGATTGTCCTCTTCGATAGGAAAATACGGTAAGGCCTTATCACCACCGATATCGAGTGTACGCATCACCACTTGTTTCTCTGGGTAGCTTGCCAGTACAGAACGATACTGCTTGAATTGTTCATCCTCTGACGGGAATCTTTGCTGCAACAAGAAAGAAATTTCAGTTCGATACAGCCCTACGCCATCAACGCCTTGGTTGATAGCGATGTTAGTGTCTGCACTTAAACCCGCATTAAGCAGAATCTCGACTTGCTTGTTGTCTTGCGTTTTTGCCGGTAGGTACAGCTCGCGATTGACCATAGAGGAGAGCTCACTCTCTTCTAGAATCAGCCCTCGATACTCTTTGAGCAGGCTTTTAGTCGGCTCAATAAAGATCTCACCGCTATACCCATCAACAATCGCTCGCTTGCCATTAGCTTGAGCTAGGTTGAGGTTTACCCCCATGACGGAAGGTATGCCAAGCGCTCGAGATAAAATCGCTGCGTGCGAGTTCGCCGCCCCTTCCAAGGAAATCACCGCTAAGAGCTTTTCTTTGGGAATAGACGCTAATACCGAAGCGGTTAACTCACGAACCACTAGGATAATCGGCTTCTCTAACGTGCGAAGTTCATGTTCAGAGTTGTGGAGGAAATAGAGCAGCCTTTGTCCGAGCTCTCGGATGTCTTGTGCTCTCTCACGAAGATACACGTCCGACATACGAGCAAAGCGATTAGAATAACTCTCTACAACCTGTCTTAGTGCCCAATCGGCTTTATCGCCTTTCTGGATTTGGCTTTTTAGATCCTTACGCAGCATAGGATCGTTGAGTAAGTGAGTAAACAGGTCAAAGATCGCCAACGCATCTTTATTGATTTCGCTATCTAAGCGCTTTCGCATGCGCTTAAAGTCATTGAGGGCGTTTTCAACCGCTACCGCCAACAACTCATGCTCTCTCTCTATATTGAGCGTCGAAGCAGGATAAACATCGGTGAGTTCAGGCTGAGTGTTGTCCCACCATAAGTCACCAATCGCCACGCCCGATGAAGCTGCAATACCTTTAGTAGCCGGTAGCTTCTGTTGCTCTAACAGCCAATGGCCTTGAGTTTGGGCGTGCGCCACAATAACTGCAAGTTGTGCAGAGAGCGTGACAAGGAAGGATTCTTCCATCTCACTAAATAAACGTGGGGTCTTCTGTTGAATGACCAATACACCGAGCACTTGCTTGCGGTGGATAATCGGAGTACCGAGAAAAGAGTGATAGACGTTTTCTCCAAGCTCTGGAAAAAACTTATAAGCAGGGTGAGCAGACGCTTGTGCAAGGTTGATAGGTTCAGCACTTCTTTTAACAAGGCCAACCAGACCTTCGTCAAAACCAATGTGAATGCTATTGCCTTTGAAGATCAGGCCTTGAGTTGCCATCAACTCAAGGCGCTGCATATCATTATTTGCCAAATACACGGTGCAACATTCCGTCTGCATCGCACTGCATGTCTCTTTAACCAAAATATCAAGAGCCGTCGACACATCTTCAACTCTTGATACGTGTTCAACTATTTCCCTTAGTTGACTGAGCATGCTTAACCTCTACGCAATTTGCGCTTTCCTTTTATTTTTCGCTCTTTAAACGGCATTGCTAAAGATGCGAACTCTTTCATCGCTCGACGGTAAACATCTCGCTTGAAAGAAACAACTTGTCGAACTGGGTACCAGTAACTCACCCAACGCCAACCATCAAACTCAGGTGTACTTCCACGCTGCATATTGATATGCGATTCATCGCAATCTAAGCGCAAAAGGAACCACTTCTGTTTTTGTCCAATACAGACAGGTTTAGAATCCCACCGAACCAGTCGTTTGGGTAGCTTGTAGCGTAACCAATGACGACTTGTCGCGACGATCTTTACATCCTTTTTAGTAAGGCCAACCTCTTCATACAACTCGCGGTACATTGCCTGTTCCGGAGTCTCACCTTCATCTATTCCCCCTTGAGGGAATTGCCATGAATGTTGCCCGTATCGTTTAGCCCAGAAGACCTGACCATGGTTGTTACAGATTACAATACCAACATTTAATCGGTAACCATCGCCATCTATCACTGGCCAACCTCTATCTAAATTTTTAATTACTCTGATTTTTCCACATATCCCCAATCGGAGCAAACTTAGTGACGTGATAAGCGCTATATTTATGAATAATAACTAGGAATATGGATAAGTTTTGCTCAAATTTTAGTTACCCACACAATAGTGAGACATAGACCACATTTATTCACCTTTTCTGTGAGTAACTATGTGAAGAATTACCCGCAATCGTTTTTTTTAATCCATAGATTCATCAACACCAAAAACAACAAATCAGTCAAAATAATTTTATTATTATATAAATCAGTAAATTAAAATAACATTCTAGTTTTAAAAAACATTAGAAATGTAAAAGATCTTTCAGAAACCTGACATGGTTAAAGATCAACCACTCCGATGTTTATCCACACTACTAAGTGAAAGATTCATTTTGAACCCCATTTGGCAAGCATTTTATCCACCATAAACCCCTGTTTATTTATCCACTAAATTAATATTTCAATTAATTACCTTTATGTCCTGTGGATAACCCTGAGTTTGATCCCTTTTCTCGCAAGGAGATCATTTCTTAACCAGTCGTCATATGGTGATAACTTCTGATAAAATCATTTTTTTGATCATGCCTTTTATTATGAAACCAGAACCACAAACACAACAAGAGCTGTTAGACAGAGCCTACGCGATTGCCGGAATGACTTTCAAAGAGCTCGCTGACGAAGCCGAAATGGACATGCCGAACGACCTAAAGCGTGATAAAGGCTGGGTTGGACAGCTTTTGGAATGGCACTTAGGCGCACCTGCTGGCAGTAAGCCAGAACAAGATTTTGCCAAACTAGGCATCGAGCTAAAAAGCATTCCGATTGGCTACTCTGGCAAGCCACTCGAAACCACCTTTGTTTGTGTTGCGCCACTGATGGGCGTACAAGGCATAACATGGGAAACTAGCCACGTTAGAAATAAACTGTCTAAGGTGTTGTGGATCCCTGTCGAGGGAGAAAGAGAGATCCCGCTAGCAGAGAGGCATGTAGGATCCCCATTATTATGGACACCTAGCCAAGCTGAAGACGAACTCTTGAAGCGAGATTGGGAAGAACTGATGGAGTTGATCGTTTTAGGCAATGTTGAACAGATAACAGCAAGACACGGTGAAGCACTGCATTTACGTCCGAAGGCTGCTAACAGTCGTGTGTTAACGGAAGCTTACGGTGCAAGCGGAAAACCTATCAAAACTAAACCACGTGGTTTCTATCTGCGAACTCAATTCACCCATAAATTACTGACAACACATTACGCATAGATCGTTTAATCGAGCCTCGATAGCCAAAACTATCAGTGCGTTAAAAAACAGTCTGGAATTAGAATCAATATCTCGCTACCAACGCCTCTTAATGAGGTTTGAGCGCCAGTTCAATATCACAGTAGCTTTGGCTTAGCTCATTACCAAACTCATCATAGGCGTTGTGTAAGCGAAGATACGCCTTTTCAAAGCCGAGCCGGAGTAACTCCTCTTTCACTTGATCCAAGGATCCAAAGTGAAGCGGCTCGCCGTCTTGCTTTACCGGTTCTAGCTTATGTTTGTACTCCACCGCCAATAGATATTCTGAAATATCAGAACAGCCAATAACGTACACTTTGGGTGTTTGATAAGAGTCTTTGTGCTCTCCATGTAACCACATGTCTAACTGATGCTTTTGCATAACCGGCCTCCCTTGCTCTCTATAGCTTAGTAGAACTCTATTTCTTTACTAGGGCACGTTGATTTTTCTCGATTAAAAAAACAAAAAAGAGAAGCCAATGCTTCTCTTTTTTGTCCAGTTCTAGTTCAAAAGCGCTCACTTTTGACACCTAACTATCACCGTCAATGATTTAGGGGGTTGAAAGGTGCGATCAACCCCGAAAGATTACGTCGGTATTCGCGCGCTAAGAACACGACGAAGATGACGAACGCGACGTTCAATGGTGACAACTTCAGGCTCAGAGAAACCAATTGGACGACCATCGGCTTCAAGGCCAATATCTCTTAGCAAATGAGTGTTGTGCCAAGGTAGGTCTAGTGAACTACGACGTACTTTTCGCTGCCATTCCCGCTCTTCACGACGAAGATCGGCACGGATAAGGACTGTTGCTAATTTTAAATATACTGAGTGACGCATAATAACTCTCCAGTTGTTGAGTCAACTGAGGAAAAATAGCGTGTTAGATAGTATGAGGGCTTCTCACTTAGCTGCTATTTTTCCGCAGCCAAATAAGGATACGGATCTATTAGTTAGGTTTATCTTGGGTGTTTCGATCGGCTATGGCTGATGTGAGTGACATATCAGTCACCATGTCAGTACACGGATCAAACGACGCGCAAATATGCTGTATAAAATCGAAATGTTTCATTTGCGCCTCCAAGCTAACTAAGAAATCCAAAAAGAAATGGGGTAGTGAAAGCAGACAAGTCTTTGTTAAAACGCTGCTTTCACGGTTAAAGTCTAACCAAGTGAGTATATTATTCAACCGCTAATTGGCTCACATTTTTAAAACAATGCATTCACCTGGAATATCAGTTGCATATTCATTTATATATAAGATATTCACTATTATTATATAAGATCACAGAACATATCTCTTAGTGACCTAGGGGGCATCTCTCAATTGTTCGAATGTGAACACAGCGACTAACAACAAAAAGAGCCACGCATGATGCGTCGCTCTTAAATTTACACTAACAGATTGAATCACTTAGCAAAGAATTCTAAATAACGCCCTCAGAAATAAGGCTGTGTTTATTCAATAAACGGTACATCGTTGCTCGTGATACTCCGAGCTCCTTAGCAGCCAACGAGACCTGTCCACCGTAAGATTCCAATACAATCAACAATGCATCGCGCTCTGAACGCTCACGAATGCTTTTCAAACTGCGACGTTCATCATTCTGTTTTGGTAAATCCAGTTGGTGATCCTCAATGATCACAGCATCAGACATCAACACAACACGCTTAATCTGATTCATCAGCTCACGCACATTTCCAGGCCAATGGTATCGATTCATCGAACGGATAGCATCGTCTGAGAAGCTCTTCGCTTGAGCATTAAACTCTTTCGAGTACTCACGCAGAAAATGATTCGCCAGTACTGAAATATCGCTCACACGTTCTTTTAAGCTTGGAACATGAATACGCAGAACATTGATATAGTGATAAAGCTCTTCATTGAAGTCGCCCTCGATCAACGCCTTCTCGATATCAGAGGAGTTCGCGGCCAGAATACGCACATCGACAGATTTAGGTCCATTCGCAGTTTCAATCTTACCTTCTTGTAGAAAGCGCAACAGGTTCAGTTGTTGATTGCGTGGCATCGCTAAAACATCATTAAGCAAGATGGTTCCGCCATCGGCTTCTTCCAACATACAAGGCGCAGTCGCTGACTGTGCTGATATGCCAAACACCTCGGCCTCTATTCTCATTTCAGACAAGGCACGACAGTTAACCGTTAAAAATGGTTTCTGTGCTCGCGACGAATTTTGATGAATCGAGCGTGCAATCGTCTCTTTACCAGCCCCACTCTCGCCATAAATCAAGATACTGACATCAGTCGGCCCAATACGCTTTACTTGGTCTCTCAAGCGCTTCACGGCCACAGAATCGCCTAGCAGTCCCATGTTGTTATTGATGCCGTAGTTTGGCCATACCTTCTGCTCAAGCTTAAGCATACCCAGTTGGTGACCAATGGTACTCAGCAATTGAGCATCTGGGATTGGTGCCGTGAAAAAGTCGATACAGAAGTTGACGATAAACTGGCAGATCGTATCAGAGCTTAATTGAGATTCACGGATAAAGGCGAGCCATCTCACCTGCTTGTTATTGCTCACAAGGTTAGCAATACCGTTGAGACTGAACTCATCATGACTAAGATCGACAATACCAATACATGGGCCAATATCAGCAATCAAAGCATCGGCTTTTCGTAAATCTGCACACTGGGTACACTGCCAACCCACTTGTTCTAACACTGATAACCAGGGTTCGTACGCACCACCAACGACGATAAGAGAACCTGGTAAGGAATCCATCTTAAATTGAGTTCCCATCCTTCTTCCTTATTCTATTTTTATTTAAATCAGACTAATACGAGTCACTGCTTCATCGTTCGACAAAATGCCGCGAGAGCGTATTCAGCGCAGAGACGTATAGTAGTGAGACTATCTTAGATTTTATGTCTCAATAGTAAGACTATGTCAGAAATAACGATTTTTCGAATCAAGAGTGCGGTACAGACTAGGTTTTGAAGCCCCAAAACAGAAAAAGCCACCCGAAGGTGGCTTTTTAATTACATAGGCTGTTACGCCCTATAAGCGAGAATTACGCCTGTGGACGCATTGCCGGGAACAAGATCACGTCACGGATTGTGTGCGTGTTTGTAAATAGCATTGCTAGACGGTCGATACCGATACCTTGACCCGCTGTTGGCGGTAGGCCGTGCTCTAGTGCAGTAATGTAGTCTGCATCGTAGTACATCGCTTCGTCATCACCCGCGTCTTTCGCGTTAACTTGCGCTTTGAAACGCTCGTCTTGGTCTTGTGCATCGTTAAGCTCAGAGAAACCATTCGCAACTTCACGGCCACCGATGAAGAACTCAAAACGGTCTGTGAAGAACGGGTTGTCATCGCTACGACGAGCTAGAGGAGAGATGTCCGCTGGGTAGCCAGTGATGAACGTTGGTTGAATTAGCTGAGGCTCAGCCGTTTCACCAAAGATCTCTTCTAGAAGCTGACCACATGTCCAGAACGTTTCTACGTCTACGTGTACAGATTTTGCGATAGCAACCATCTTTTCACGGTCTTGTAGGTCTGCTTCTGTTAGCGCTTGAATCTCAGCGTGCTCAGGGTTGTAGTGTTTGATTGCATCGAACATGCTCATGCGAGCGTAAGTGCCACCGAACTCAACCGTTTCGTCACCGTAAGGCATAGAAGTAGAACCAAGAACGTCCATTGCTGCCGTGCTTAGCATCTCTTCTGTCAGATCCATAAGGTCTTTGTAGTCAGAGTACGCTTGGTAGAATTCCATCATTGTGAATTCTGGGTTGTGACGTGGAGATAGACCTTCGTTACGGAAGTTACGGTTGATCTCGAATACACGGTCAAAACCACCCACCACTAGACGCTTAAGGTAAAGCTCTGGTGCAACACGTAGGTACATGTCGATGTCTAGTGCATTGTGATGAGTGATGAACGGACGTGCAGTTGCGCCACCCGGGATCACGTGCATCATTGGCGTTTCAACTTCTAGGTAGCCTTTCGCGCTCATGAAGTTACGGATTGAAGATACAAGCTTAGAACGCACGATGAATGCATTACGAGAATCTTCGTTCACGATTAGGTCAACGTAACGCTGACGGTAACGCATCTCTTGGTCAGTTAGACCGTGGAACTTCTCTGGTAGAGGACGAAGTGCTTTAGTCAGCAATTCAAACTCTTCCATGTTCACGTAAAGGTCGCCTTTACCTGATTTGTGAAGCGCACCTTTAGCACCGATGATGTCACCGATATCTAGGCCTTGGTACTTCTCTTTCAGTACTTTTTGAACGTCTTTCGCTGCGTATGCTTGGATACGACCAGAAGTTTCTTGAATCGCAAGGAATGGACCACGCTTCGCCATAACACGACCAGCGATCGCAACGATGTGGTTAAGCTCTTCTAGCTCTTCCTTAGTCTTCTCACCGAATTCCGCTTGAAGATCGCCAGCTAGGTGCTCACGACGGAAGTCATTTGGGTGACCGTTAGCTTTGCAGTTTTGGCGGATGTGATCCAGCTTGCTGCGGCGCTCAGCGATTAGTTTGTTCTCTTCAGGTGAAGAAGCTTCTTGTGCGTTTTCGTTTTGAACAGCATCAGTCATTAGAGATGTACCCTGCTTTTAAAATTTGGACCGCTATATTTTTGCAAATATAGGCATTTTTACCAATATTATTGGTAAAGCTTAATAGTTGATAAAGCTTACAGACCTGATTTCAGGCTAGCTTCAATAAACTTGTCTAAGTCACCGTCAAGAACCGCTTGAGTATTACGGTTTTCGATGCCGGTGCGTAAATCTTTGATACGAGAATCATCCAGCACGTAAGAGCGGATTTGACTGCCCCAACCGATGTCTGATTTCGTCTCTTCGCTCGCTTGTTTTTCAGCATTTTGTTTTTGAATCTCAAGTTCAAAAAGCTTAGCACGTAGCTGCTTCATCGCTTGATCTTTGTTCTTATGCTGCGAACGGTCATTCTGACACTGAACCACAGTGTTAGTCGGAACGTGAGTAATACGTACCGCTGATTCCGTGGTGTTTACGTGCTGACCACCAGCGCCAGAGGCACGGTATACGTCAATACGTAGGTCAGAAGGATTAATGTCGATCGTAATGTTGTCATCAATCTCAGGATAGATAAACGCAGATGCAAATGAAGTATGACGACGACCACTTGAATCAAATGGTGACTTACGAACTAGACGGTGAACACCAGTCTCTGTGCGTAACCAACCGTAAGCATACTCACCAGAAATACGTACCGTTGCGCCTTTAAGGCCAGCAACATCGCCATCCGACACTTCGATAACTTCAGTCTTGAAGCCTTTCGAATCTGCCCAACGTAAGTACATGCGCAACATCATTGAAGTCCAGTCTTGAGCTTCTGTACCGCCCGAACCTGACTGTAAATCGATGTAGCAATCTGATGCATCGTGATCACCAGAGAACATACGACGGAATTCCAGCTTCTCTAGCTTAGCTTCAAGCTCGGCCAGTTCTGGTTCAATTTCATCGAACGTTTCTTGATCTTCTTCTTCAACCGCAAGCTCTAATAGGCCATCAACATCCTCAACACCTTGGTCAAGTTGGTCGATCGTTTCTACTACCGCTTCCAATGCAGAACGTTCTTTACCTAGCGCTTGAGCACGCTCAGGTTCGTTCCATACATCCGGTTGTTCTAATTCTGCGTTTACTTCTTCTAGACGCTCTTTCTTAGCGTCATAGTCAAAGATACCCCCTCAGGATATTTGTGCGCTCAGACACATCCTGCAGACGGTTTTTTATAGGATTGATTTCAAACATTTTAGCTCATCATTTATGAGTAGAATTTAACCGAAGAATTGTACTCAAAAGTGTGACGGAGATACAGAATTTTTTAGAGTGGTGAACCAAGATTCAACAACTTAATGGGATATAAAATTGACAGGCATAAAAAACACGTAAATTTTGTAAGGGCAGGAAGGAAAACAAGCCCTGTTTTTGAACAGAGCTTGTTGAATTTGGCACTATATGATGAGCATTATTGAGCCCAAAATCACTATTTGGCTTCGATATGATCAATCATCAGCTGCAACGATTGGTTGCCGCGAAATTCGTTGATATCGAGCTTAAATGCAAGATGAACGGTTTTTACTGATGCATCAGGCCAGCGACGTAGGTCGACGTTAAAGGCAATACCGTCAATCATCACATTGGTTGGGTGGCCTTTGTAGAGCGGCTCAAGCATCAGCTTAAGGTGCTTTTCACCCACCAGCTTTTGGTGCAGCACTTTAAACTCACCATCGAAGATTGGCTCAGGGAAAGCTTGTCCCCACGGGCCACCTGAACGCAGCGTTTCAGCGGTGTGCATCGAGAACTCTTCTGGTAACAGCTCACCATCAGACAAGATAATGCCCTTCAGTGCTGTTTCTCCAAGTTCATTCTTCACCACATCATTGAACAGCTTGCTGAAGCGTTCAAAGTCCTTTTCCATGATGGTTAAACCAGCCGCCATTGCGTGGCCACCAAATTTAAGAATCAAGCCAGGGTTTTGAGTATCAATTCGGTCCAATGCATCACGCATGTGCAGACCCGGAATTGAACGACATGAACCTTTGATACTGCCTTCGCCGCCATCTGCAAACGCAATCACTGGGCGGTGGTATTTGTCTTTGATACGCGAAGCCAAAATACCAATCACACCTTGGTGCCAATCACGTTGGAATAGTGCCAAGCCAGAAGGTAGGTCGTCTTTACCAAATTCAAGGCGCTCACAAAAAGCCATCGCTTCTTGCTTCATACCCTCTTCGATCTCTTTACGTGTTTGGTTCAAGCCATCTAACTCACTCGCCATTCGACGAGCCGCATGGATGTTGTTACTCATTAGCAGCTCAACACCAAAAGACATGTCGTCTAATCGACCAGCTGCATTGATACGAGGACCAAGAGCAAAGCCAAAGTCAGACGCCACCAAACGCTTAGCGTCTCGCTTAGCAATTTCGATCAAGGCTTGAATGCCCGGACGAGCTTTACCCGCACGAATACGTTGCAAACCTTGATGAACTAAAATTCGGTTGTTTTCATCGAGTGGAACCACGTCGGCAACCGTACCCAGCGCCACAAGGTCAATCAGTTCCATCAACTTAGGTTCTGTCATGCCGCGCTCTGCAAACCAACCCAATTTACGCATGTGAACACACAATGCCATCATCAGGTAAAAAGCGACACCAACCCCCGCTAGGGCTTTCGAAGGAAAAGCACAACTTTCAAGGTTTGGGTTAACCATAGCATCGACCATTGGCAGTTCATTGCCCGGCAAGTGATGATCGGTAACCAGAACCTCTAGCCCTTTCTCTTTAGCAAAGCGAACACCTTCAATTGAAGATACACCGTTGTCGACCGTCATGATCACTTCAGCACCAAGCTCGATTGCCTGTTCAACAACCTCAGGGCTCAAGCCATAACCATCTTCAAAACGGTTTGGTACCAGATAGTCGACGTTAGAGCTGCCGAGCATACGTAACGCTAAAACAGACAGCGCCGAGCTGGTCGCGCCATCGGCATCAAAGTCACCAACAATGATGATGCGTTTTTGCTGCTGAATAGCTTTGAACAACAGCTCAACCGCAGCATCAATGCCGCCCAGTTTTTGATAAGAGTGCAAGCCTTTCGCTGCTGTCTCTAGTTGGTCGGCACTGTCGATTCCACGACTCACATAAATGCGCTTTAACAAGTCAGGTAAGTGAGCAGGTAAGACTGAAATGTCGACCTCAGGACGGCGTTGGATCTCTATCATATAAAAATGGGCCCGATATCAATCAGGCCACTCCTTAAATCAAAAACATGGGGGATAAATTGGCAATACAGAAAACGAGATTATTGCTCTAAACGTTGAAGAAGTTGTGCTGGCGGTAAGTAACCACTCACCAACTCACCACTTGCTAGCACGATAGCCGGTGTGCCATTGATGCCAAGCTCACGACCCAGTTGGTATTGTTTAGCAATGATCTGCTTTTGCTCTGCTAGGTCTTTACCAGACGCTGGCATTTGACGGTTTACTTTAGCGTCATGCATCGCTGTTTTTGGATCATCTGACGCCCAGATTGCTGCCATTTGATCGGCAACTTGCCCTGTCGCACCTTGGCGTGGGTAAGCCATGTAACGAACGGTGATACCCAAATCGTTGTAGCCTTGCATTTGGCTGTGCAGACGAACACAGTAGCCGCACGTAATGTCAGTAAATACCGTCACAACATACTTTTCGTTATCGGCTTTGTATTCAATAACCGTATCCGACATCGCTGCCACTTTTTCAGCATTCAGCGGAGCTTGACGCTCAGCCAAAACATCACTGAACTTTCCGTTTTCATCCAAAGAGTAAAGAGTGCCGGCTAGAAAGTGATCGCCCTCTGGAGAAGAAAAGATAATGCCGCTGTTGGTTTGAACTTCTAAAAGACCATCGATATCCGAAGGCACAATCTTATCGACCTTAATACCGATTTTTTCAAAACGCTTAGTTAACGCAGCTGTATCAATAGCTTGAGCTGGAGCAGCTTCTACGGCTGTTGATGTTGTTTCTACTTTCGCTTCTGATGCATTACATGCAGTAATCATAAGAGGAAGCGCTAGTAGAGGAAGACGGCGTAATACGCTCATTAAGTTCACCTTAAAAATAAATGGATTTAAGCACGTGGGTGATGCTGCGCGTGAATTTGCTTCAGCCTTTCAGTCGCCACGTGAGTATAAATTTGGGTTGTCGATAAGTCACTATGCCCAAGTAACATCTGTACGACCCTGAGATCTGCGCCATAGTTCAGTAAATGCGTCGCAAAAGCGTGTCTCAATACGTGTGGTGACAACAGCTCTGTATCGATCCCAGCGACGACCGAGTAGTGCTTAATACGATACCAGAACGTCTGACGGGTCATTTGCTTGGCGCGTTTACTCGGAAAAACCACATCAGAACTGTTTTCGCCAAGTAGATGTGGACGACCTTGTTCAATAAAAGTCTCTATCCAATCCACCGCATTTTCGCCCATTGGTACTAAGCGCTCTTTGCCACCCTTACCAATAACACGCACCACGCCCTGTCTTAGGCTGATGTTTTCCATCGTCAAGCTAACCAGTTCTGTCACACGCAAACCGGTTGCATAGAGTAACTCAAGCATCGCCTTATCGCGAAGCTCAATCGGATCGTTCGGATCTGGCGCATCGAGCAAAGCATCAACCTGCTCTTCGCTCAAATCTTTCGGCAAGCGTTGCGGCAGCTTCGGGCTGATCAACAAGGCACTTGGATCATCGCCTCTGATTTTCTCGCGGTGCAAATATTGGAACAAGCGACGAATCGCCGACAACATACGGGCACGAGAGGTCTGCTTAAAATCGGCGTCGGCTAACCAGCCTTGATAATCCTGTAAACCTGAAAGGCTAATGAAGTCGAGGCGGTAATTGTTCTTTTCCATCCACGCTAATAACTTGGACAAATCGGTACGGTACGAGACAAGCGTATTCTCCGATAATCCTCGCTCCATCCACATAGCATCTAAAAACTGCTCAACGAGACCGTGGTCTGCGCTCTGCCCTTGAGGCGACTGCATAGTGTTACTCACAATATTGGAAACTGTTTTGAGAGTATGCCAGAGCAAATATGAATGCCATAAAAATTACGACTTGAGCGGATAATCGCTGCAATCGAAGTCGATTTATGGTTAGAATTCGCCATCTGAAATTAAAATCGAACGTTTGCTATGAAAATTGGATTATTTTACGGCTCAACCACCTGCTACACAGAAATGGCAGCAGAGAAAATTCGCGGCATTATTGGTGAAGACCTAGTTGATATCCATAACGTGAAAGAAAGCCCTCTTTCATTGATGGCGGACTACGACCTTTTATTGCTGGGCATCTCGACTTGGGACTTCGGTGAAATCCAAGAAGATTGGAATGAACTGTGGGAAGACATCGCAACCACGCCTATGAAAGGCAAGGTTGTGGCTCTGTTTGGTTTGGGTGACCAAGAAGGCTACGGCGAATGGTTCCTAGATGCGATGGGTCTATTGCATGATGAACTGAAAACCGCGGGTGCAGAGTTTGTTGGCTTCTGGCCAAACGATGACAGCTACGAATTCGAAGCGTCTAAAGCGTTAACCGAAGACAAATCTCAATTCGTTGGTTTGGCGCTTGATGAAGATTCACAATACGAGCTAAGCGACGACCGTATCGCAAGCTGGGTTGAGCAAGTACTGGTTGAGTACAGCGAAAAGCTATAACCAAACAGAAGTACTCCCGGCTAAGTAGCTAACCAAGTAACTAGCTGGATATAAAAAGACCACAGAATACAAAAAGGCCTCATTACTGCGAAGTAATGAGGCCTTTTCTATTTCATCTCGAAGGACAATCTAATCTCAACGGAAGATTAAACAGTCTCTTCAGCCATCTCTTGTTCTGTTGACTTGCCAACAAAGAACATACAGATGATTGCAGCCGTTGTTGGAAGCAACCAACCCATACCGATCTCAAACAGTGGCAGCATCTTAAGTGCAGACACGTCTACACCCGCTACTTTAGCGCCATCAATAAGAGCAAACAGCAGTGACACTAATACCACTACGCGGTAAGCCGCTTTTGGATTAGGGAAACGGCTACGTAAGAATGTCAGAGCAACCAACGCGATAGCGACTGGGTACAGTGCAAACAGTACTGGAACAGACAGAGAAATCAGTTGAGAAAGACCAACGTTCGCAACGGTTGCACAAGCTACACCATTGATGATTACCCAAGTCTTGTAAGACAGAGGCGTTAGCGAGCTGAAGTAATCAGAACATGCTGACACAAGGCCAATCGCCGTAGTTAGACATGCTAATAGTACGATCACAGAAAGCACTAGCTGACCAGAAGGACCAAACAACGATTGAACGTATAGGCTTAAAATAGCACCGCCATTGTCTGCACCAGCTGCGACTGTTGCACTTGTTGCGCCTAGGAAAAATAGAGAGATGTAAACAAACGCCAGACCCGCTGCGGCAATACAACCCGCGCTAATTAGGTACTTAGTCGTCGCTGCACGGTCAGTAATGCCCTTGCTACGAATCGCATCAACAATCAGCATACCAAACATCAAAGAAGCAAAAGTATCCATGGTGTTGTAGCCTTCAAGGAAACCTTTGGTCAGTGGTTGAGTGATGTACTCACCGTGAGCCGCAAGAACGTCGCCTTGAGGGTTAACGAATACAGCAATCGCCAGCACAACCAAACCAACGAACAGTGCAGGTGTTAGCACCTTACCAATGACGTCAATAAGCTTACCTTGCGACCATGAGAAGAACATCGCTACTGCAAAAAATGCAATCGAAAAGAGAGTTAGGTGAGCTTGAGAGGCATCGATGAAGAACGGTTTCACCGCCATCTCATAGGCAACAAGGCCAGTACGCGGTGCAGCAAATGCAGGACCGATAATAATAAAGATCAGTACAGCCATGATGGTTGCTGCTTTCTTAGGAAGATCTTTAGTTAAGTGACCCCAAGAGCCACCAGCCACTGCGACCGCGACGATAGTGATTAACGGCAGACCAACGGCAGTCAGCAGAAAACCAGACATCGCTGGAAGGAAGTGATCACCGGCTAATTGGCCAGCTAGAGGTGGGAAGATGATGTTACCCGCACCCAAGAAAAACGCAAAAAGCATAAAGCCCAATGCCATTATATCTGTTAGTTTTAGACTCTGTTTCACAGATAATCCTTAATTATATTTATGAATTTATGTTGTGCTTACATGAATGTTACAGCTCAAAGCTGCCAATCAATCTATAAAATAGTCGCGCATAATGACGAAACAACTGGCTAGCTGCAAGTCACCACACAAAAACACCATATAAATTTGCATATGAGAACAAAAAGCAGTGGATTCCACTAGCTATAGAAAAATAGCCACAATTATAAACTAACCATAATGCACAACAATATTTTTCCAAGCAGAACATTGATTCATACAAGCGGTTAACATTAGAGCTAATCACTTAAAATATCTCGATACTCAGAACATTAATGAAAGACAAAACAGTGCAAACTAAAAGCTTCAATTTTAAGCAATTCTCAATTTACGGCGGGAAAAGCGGTATGCCAGTCAGTACCGATGGCGTATTACTTGGCGCGTGGGTAAGCCTGCCACAAAGATCATGTGTACTCGATATTGGAACCGGGACAGGTCTGCTGGCTTTGATGGCTGCGCAGCGTTTTGAAGATGCTTCAATCTCTGCGATAGATATTGATCAACACGCTATTGATGCTGCCACTGTCAATATTGAGCAGTCGCCTTGGCAAAATCGTATCTCCCTTGATCACGGCAGCGTGTTAACAGCCGACTTTCCACAAAGGTTTGATGCGATCATCTGTAACCCGCCCTACTTCAACTCTGGAGAACAGGCGCAGCAAAGCCAAAGAGCCACCGCCAGGCACACCGACAGCTTGGATCATTTAGCGCTTGCCCAGCGTTGTTTCGAGATAACAACCGACGCCGCGACTGCCAGTTTCATCCTACCGACGCCTGAGGGGGAAGGTTTTATCAAGCTTGCCGAGCAATGTGGTTGGTATCTAGCAAAACGCCTTGATGTAAAAACAACAGATAAAAAGCTAGCTAGCCGAATTTTATTCGAGTTATCTAAAGATCCTGCTTGCGAGCAAGATTTGCAGCGCGAATCGCTTACAATTCACCATCAAGGTGGTTATAGCGAAGCATTTATTGCGCTCACTAAAGATTTTTATCTCAAGATGTAGCAAATACCATGTGATCCTAATCACTAATGCTTCTATAATGTCCGACTACTCTTTTTTATCGTCTGCTTTTTGAGGCAGAAACATTTATTGCTTGTGGAGAAACAACAGTGATCAGAACCTTTGCAGAACTCGATCTAAACCAAGAGCTGCTTAAAGCAATTGACGAAATGGGCTACGAACGTCCAACACAGATACAAGCTGAAGCAATCCCACAAGCGTTAGATGGAAGAGACGTTTTGGCTTCTGCGCCAACAGGTACTGGTAAAACAGCATCATTTGTATTGCCAGCACTGCAATACCTACTGGATTTCCCACGTAAAAAATCTGGCCCTGCACGTATGCTTATCCTGACGCCAACGCGTGAGCTAGCAATGCAGATCACCGAACAAGCACGTGAGCTTGCTAAATACACCAGCCTAAATATCTTCACGATCACGGGCGGTGTGATGTACCAAGAGCACGCAGATATCTTAAGCACCACTCAAGATATCGTAGTAGCAACACCTGGCCGTTTGATGGAATACATTGAAGGCGAGCGTTTTGACTGTCGTGCGATTGAATGGCTGGTTCTAGATGAAGCCGACCGCATGCTAGACATGGGCTTTGGTCCTGTTGTTGACCGTCTGTCTGCAGAGTGTCGCTGGCGTAAACAAACTTTACTGTTCTCAGCAACGCTAGAAGGTAAAGGCATTGAAGGCTTCACTGAAGATCTACTGAAAAACCCAGCGGAGATCGATGCGAAATCATCACTTCGTGAGCGTAAGAAGATCACTCAGTGGTACCACCGTGCAGACACAGCAGAGCACAAGCTGAACATCCTAAAGCACGTCATCACAGAGCAAGCTGAGCGCAGCATCGTATTCTTGAAGACGCGTGATCGTCTAGGTGATCTACGAGCTCAACTTGAAAGCGCGCAAATCCCATGTGCGTGGATCCAAGGTGAAATGCCTCAAGATCGTCGTAACAACGCGATTGCTCGTTTCCGTGACGGCTCTGTAAACGTACTACTAGCGACTGACGTTGCTGCTCGTGGTATCGACCTTCCAGACGTAAGCCACGTAATCAACTACGACATGCCACGTACTGCTGACGTATACCTACACCGTATTGGCCGTACTGCTCGTGCTGGTAAAAAAGGTAACGCGGTTTCTATCATTGAAGCGCACGATCAACTAATGATTGAGCGTGTGGCTCGTTACACAGACGAACCAATCAAAGAACGCTTTATTGAAGGCATGCGCCCTACGCATAAGAAAGCGGCCGTGACTAAGAAGAAGAAGCCGAAGAAAGAAGATAAGAAAGCGGTAGAGAAACAAAAAATCGCGAAGAAGAAAAAAATCGCGAAGAAAAAGAAAGCAGCAAAGAAGAAGTAATCTACCAGCTTCAACGATTCAATAAAAAAGCCCCATGCAGTTCGCTGCATGGGGCTTTTCTCTATCTGGTCTGTTATCAGGCTAAAACCGAGAGCTACTCGTTAGCCAAGGACTACTAGTTTTGCTCTTCGCGCTTAAAGACAAGCTCTTTCGCGTTCGACTCTTCTTCAACGAAGTAGTAGCCCGCCGTATCAAACTGGGTCAGCGCCTCAACCGAGTCGATCTTGTTCTCGATGATGTAGCGAGCCATCATGCCACGCGCTTTCTTCGCGTAGAAACTGATCACCTTGTACTGACCGTTCTTGCAGTCTTTGAATACAGGGGTAATCACTTGGCCATCCAAGTTCTTCGGCTTCACGGCTTTAAAGTATTCGTTAGACGCCAAGTTGATCAACACATTGTCGCCTTGAGCATTCAACGCTTCATTCAGCTTGTCTGTGATGATGTTGCCCCAGAACTGGTACAAGTTAGTACCACGAGCATTGGCTAAGCGTGTACCCATCTCTAGGCGGTATGGCTGCATCAAATCTAATGGCTTAAGCAAGCCATATAACCCAGAAAGCATGCGCAGGTGGTCTTGTGCGTAGTCAAAATCTTCATCCGATAGCGTTTCAGCGTCTAGGCCAGTGTATACATCGCCTTTAAAGGCTAGGATTGCTTGGCGTGCGTTGTCTTGGGTAAAGGTCTCGCTCCACTGCTCAAAGCGCGCTACGTTCAACCCTGCGATTTTATCGCTGACTTTCATCAGTGCAGAAATATCTACTGGCGTCAGTTTGCGGCACTCTTCAATCAGCTCAGCAGAGTGTTCAACAAACTCAGGCTGACTAAAGCGTTCCGTCGCTAATGGTGATTCGTAATCAAGTGTTTTGGCTGGAGAAACGACAACTAACATAACTTTACCCTAATCGGTTATCTAACTGGATGCTGCTAGAGTATAGAAAAAACATCAACTTGTCTTTATGACTGTTCCTATTACTTCGATAGGGAGAATGAGCTTCGATAGACAGAATGAGACAAATGACAGGCAAACAAAAAGGCTAAGGTCGAAACCTTAGCCTTTCTAATCACTTTAGGATGAGCCGTTTATCGCTCCAACAAGATTACTTCTTGTTGTTGTCCCAAATACCGTCTTCCAGCTGAGACTTAAGCTCTGGGAAGTCATTCGAATCGAATGTTGGTACTTTACCCGCGTCTAGTTGGCGGTTGTAGTCTTTCGCTAGCTTAATCACGATACCTGATAGCAGGATAATCGCCACCAAGTTAACAATCGCCATTAGGCCCATCGATACGTCAGCCAGTGCCCATACCGTTGGTAACGTCGCTAGAGAACCGAACATAACCATACCCAGAACAACGATACGGAACAGCACTAGGCCCTTCTTGTTGTTGTGCTCAAGGAAGATAAGGTTCGTTTCAGCGTACGAGTAGTTTGCAATGATTGAAGTGAAAGCGAAGAAGAAAATCGCTACCGCTACAAAAATGCCGCCCCATTCGCCCACTTGTGCTGTTAGTGCACGTTGCGTTAGTTCGATACCCGTTACTTCACCGTGTGGTACATACTCACCAGACATCAGGATGATTGCGACTGTTGCTGAACAGATAACAATGGTGTCCATGAACACGCCTAGCATTTGCACGTAACCTTGTGATGCTGGGTGCGGTGGGTAAGGCGTAGCAGAAGCTGCTGCGTTTGGCGCAGAACCCATACCCGCTTCGTTCGAGAACAAACCACGTTTGATGCCGTTAATCATCGCTTGTGCGATTGCGTAACCTAGGCCACCCGCTGCTGCTTCTTGCAGACCGAATGCACTCTTGAAGATAAGAGCCAGTACTTCAGGCACTTTCTCGATGTTCGCGAACATCACGTACATAGCGATCGCTAGGTAAGCCAATGCCATGATTGGAACGATGATTTCTGCTGTGCGTGCAATCTTACGGATACCACCGAAGATAACGAACGCAGAGATGATTACGATACCAACACCAACGTAGCTACGCTCAAGGTCGAATGCCGTATTCATTGCGCTTGCAATCGCGTTCGCTTGAACCGCGTTGAATACAAGACCAAATGCAATGATGAGGAAGATAGAGAATAGAACCCCCATCCAACGCATGCCTAGGCCTTTCTCCATGTAGTATGCAGGGCCGCCGCGGTAGTTACCGTCGTTATCACGCGTTTTGTATAGCTGTGCCAGTGTGCTTTCTGCAAACGATGTTGCCATACCTAGCATTGCGATTAGCCACATCCAGAAGATAGCACCAGGGCCACCAGCGGTTAGTGCTACAGCAACACCTGCCATGTTACCCGTACCTACACGAGCAGCGAGACTAGTACAAAGAGCTTGGAAAGAAGAGATACCAGCACTGTCTGCTTTACGGCTGTTTCTAAGAACAGAGAACATGTGGCCGAAATGGCGGAATTGAATGAAGCCTAGTCGTACAGTGAAGTAGATACCCACACCAACCAGTAAGTAAACTAAGATAGATCCCCAAAGGAGATCGTTCATCAAATTGATTAAGTCTGTCACGTGAACCTCGTAATTGAGTTTAAGCACCGATCATGCTTCCTAGCCTTCCTCTTAATCACCTATGCCTCTGTCAATGTTGTGTCGGCACTCTTGTTATATTCTTGCGGCGATTGAGACTGTAAATGTCGCTTCATGCATCCATTTTACGTATCAGTGTATTTTTTGACGGGCGGATAATGCAGCGAGACGGCCTAAAAATCAATATGCAAATACACTTATATTAAAATGACATTTCACTAATAACACACCTTTTGTTAACACAACTTTCAACAATGCAGCCCAATAAAAGTCACATTATCGGGACATAATATCAACAACAGCCACGGCACTACCCCAACAAGAACACCATCCTATAAAAATGACGTCAGCCTAGGTTTTACAAGGTATAGTGAAGATCTTCGTTTTTTTCTAGGCCAATGAGATCCCTATACCGCACGGTACCATGTGCACTTCAATGCATTGTAGTCAAAACGCTATTCCATTCGCACAATGAATTAACATTCAATAACCCCCAATTTAATCGTTTACTTAGGTTTGTTTGCCTGTTTTTTATACATAATAATTCTCACAATGTGTGAGCATGCATAAGAAAATAGAACAAAAGCTTCATGGATTTGAAACAAATGAGAAACAAATCAAAGTTATTGTGAACCTAAATATGATATTTATTGGTTCGTAAGAACTAGTCCCACGGAAGGAGATATGGCTTATGGATAGCTTTCAATTCGATGAAGTATCAGAACTAGAAATGCCTCGTGTAACTCAAAAATCACGCTCGAAACCACTCAAGCGTAAGTGGCGTGAAATCGAAGCCATCAACGATCGTAGGCAGCTTGAGAAAGAGCTGAGAGAGATGAACCTAGGTCTTGATTTTAGCCTTGACGATATAAAACTTTAATCAGCACGATAAGAAATCAGATAGCAAAAGGCACCTATATAGGTGCCTTTTTTATTTTTTGAGGTAGTTAATCCGCTCAAAGCGCCATTTGGAAACCAACCCTCTAATATAGAGGACACCTAAAATAGGTGCACCTCAACATTACAACGGGCTAAACACACTCTTGTTCATTTTGTCGAACCCGAGCCGCGAGTTGGCGATATTGATCGGCGATGGTCTCTCCAAAAACAGGGTCATCTTCCGGTTGAAGCCATTGAGACTCCACTTCTTGCCAATCTTTCACCGTGAACGCCTCAACAATCATGGGTAGCACATGCTTCTCTTCATATTCCATGTGCTTTCGCTGAGCCTTAACAAACGCTTCAAGCTGCTCAATAAAGACTTGCTGAGGAACCACCGCATCTTGAAGGATCATATCGACCAAACCTAAAAAGTCCGCCGTTTTCTCAGAAAGCAATTGATGCTCTAACTCCAAGTCTTCAATCGCTTGCTCGCTGCCATATTGCTTAAGATAGTAGCGATAAATGACGTCTTCTTTAGGGTGATGCACTTTGTCTGAATGGTTCATAAGGTAATGAACCACCTCTGCGATCAGGCTATAGTTTATTTCTCGCTCCTGTTTCAGAAACTCTAACTTACTGTTGAGTATCGCGAGTAAACGAGCCATATAGCCATGCTCTCGTCTTATCCTTTCAATCATCATAGTATTGCACTCCATTACACCTACTATTTATAAGTGTATACGAATATGCTGATTTATGATTTGACCCTGCTCAGAAAACCACCAACCTACACTTCTGTTGGTAAACGCCAGTCAATAGGTTGTTGATCCATAGAAGAAAGCAGCTTGTTGGTTGTAGAGAAATGCTGACAACCGAAGAATCCACGGCGTGCCGATAATGGCGATGGGTGAGGTGCAACCAACACATGATGCTTGTCGTCATCAATCGCTTGACCTTTCTTCTGGGCGTGTGCGCCCCACAACAAAAAGATGATCGGTTCAGAGCGCTGATTGAGCTCAGCAATAATGGCATCGGTAAAGGTTTCCCAGCCACACTTAGCATGTGAGTGTGCTTTTGCCTCTTCGACTGTAAGGACTGTGTTCAACATCAACACCCCTTGCGATGCCCAAGAATCGAGATAACCATGACTAGGAATCTCAAAGCCCTCTATATCTTGTGCAAGCTCTTTGTACATATTGCGTAGAGAAGGTGGGATTTTCACACCAGGAAGCACTGAGAATGCTAAGCCGTGAGCTTGGTTAGCACCGTGATAAGGATCTTGCCCTAAGATAACCACTCGCACGGATTCGAAAGGCGTCATATCAAAGGCACTGAACACCTGTTCTTGTGGCGGGTAGACGGTTTTACCACTATTACGTTGCTGTTCAACAAACGCGAGGACACTCTGAAAGTACTCTTTATCACGTTCATCATTAATAATGGATTCCCAAGTCTTTGGTGCGCTCATCGTTTTACTTCCCAATCATCAAGGTTTCTAGCGGCTTTCGCCAGACAAAAAAATAGCTGTATCGGCTAACTGTCCTAAATAAGGCTCTAGTTATACCTCATACAGCTATCAATAAACATGATGTGTAGGGTTCACTTGTTGATGAATCATAATAATCAGTTCAAGTTGTGCTTATCTCGATTAACCACTTTTCTGCTGTGTACGATGGTGGCCGTGGTTATGCACGTGACGGTTTGGTGTAGGTAAACGGCGTGCGACAGCAATAGTTGAAGTTTGGGTGATTGAATACATAAAGGCACCTCCTCTAAGACATCGTGAACTACATATTCACTTTAATACTATGAAAGAAAGGTGCCAATTTTTAGAAATAGACGGAAATAAATTTCCCCCTCTATTATTACGCTTGTTCGCTCGCTAGCGTTGCTGAGCGATGAAACATTCTAAGTTGTTGAATTTCCTCTTTCCAGATCGTCGAATCAATGGTTTCCAAGATAAGAGGGATACCATTAAAGCGAGAATCAGAGGCAATATACTCAAAACAATCCCAGCCAATTTCGCCATTTCCTAAAGAATGGTGTCGATCGACTCGGCTCGCGAACTCAGCTTTTGAATCATTGATGTGCATTGCTCTTAGATAGTGCATACCCACGATGCGGTCGAACTCAGCAAAAGTATGCTCACACGCCTCTTTTGTACGTAAGTCATAGCCAGCAGTAAACGTATGGCAGGTGTCTAAGCACACACCAACACGTGACTTATCTTCTACCTGTTCGATAATCTCTGCTAGATGTTCAAACTTCCAACCCAGATTAGTGCCCTGCCCAGACGTATTCTCGATCACTGCGATTACGTCAGGTACCGCTTGATGAGCTAGATTGATCGATTCAGCGATCTTCGCCAAACATTCGCTTTCTGAGATTTTCTTTAAATGACTCCCAGGATGAAAATTCAAAAGCGTTAATCCAAGTTGATTACAACGCTCCATTTCATCAATAAAAGCCGCGCGTGATTTCTCTAGCTTCTCTTCTTCTGGTGCTCCTAGGTTAATAAGGTAGGAGTCATGAGGAAGAATGTGCTCAGCACCGAAGCCCAACATTTTGCAATTAGCTTTAAAGGCACTAATGGTTTTCGCTTCTAGCGGTTTTGCCGCCCACTGTCTCTGGTTCTTGGTAAACAGTGCAAACGCATTGGCGCCAATTTCACGTGCACGCATAGGCGCCTGATCAACTCCACCAGCAGCCGAGACATGAGCGCCAATAAACTTAATATTTGTTTCCGGTTTTGAGGATGAATTATTGTTTGTCATTAAATCACTTTACACTTTCAGAATGCTTAATAAATAAAGGGTCGTATCGGTTGTAGTTCAATAAAAACACAACAAATGTAGTAAACTTACAACAAATATGACTGTTAAATATTTTTTATACTTTAAAATATTTTGTAATTACTTTGTTTTCAAAGGTTTTATTGATTTACCTCAATATAATCACCTTTGTAAAAATATGGTTTTTGGTTGTTTTTTGACTTAAATCAATGTTAACCTTACTAATATTAGGTATATATTACCCAGCTCAATAAAAATCGAAAGTTAACACCATAATCAAACCACATTTAGTGGACTAGGAGATAGTTATGATCCAAGGTATTCAAATTACTAAAGCAGCAAACGATGACCTACTAAACTCAATCTGGCTACTAGATAGCGAGAAGAATGAAGCTCGTTGTGTTGTTGCTACTGCAGGTTTCGAAGCTGACCAAGTTATCTCAGCTGCAGACCTAGGCGAGTACGAAAGCCGTGAAGTTGCAATCGAAGCAGCACCACGCATCGAAGGTGGCCAACACCTAAACGTTAACGTTCTTAAGCGTGAAACGCTAGAAGATGCAGTTGCTCACCCAGAGAACTACCCACAGCTAACTATCCGTGTATCGGGTTACGCTGTACGTTTCAACTCTCTAACAACTGAACAGCAACGTGACGTTATCGCACGTACGTTCACTGAGTCTCTATAATTTTTAGAGCTTAAATTAGAATACAAAAACGGCGCTCATTGAGCGCCGTTTTTATTTGTTCGAAAAACAAATGGACGTTACGGTTGAACTCGACGAAGCACAGCTTTTAGCGCTTCAAAATCGTTATCAAGATCTTCAGACAACAATTCCATCGCCGCGTGTTTTGCTAGCGGGCCAGGCAGTTCGATATCAGAACCTAGGATGTCATCAACCACTTCTTTGAATTTCGCTGGGTGTGCTGTACACAGGAACAAGCCAGTTTCGTTCTCTTGCAGTTGCTCTTCCAGTAGACGGTAAGCAATCGCACCATGTGGTTCACATAGGTAACCTTGTGCTTTTAGGTCGCGAACTGACTCAGCGCTCTGCTCGTCAGATACTTTACCTTTGCCTAGTGTATCTAAGCCCCAACCTTTCAGTTGGCAAAGCTCTTCGATACGAGGCCAGTTGTTTGGTTGGCTTACGTCCATCGCGTTCGATGTTGTCGCAACAGTCGGTTTTGGATCCCATTGACCTGTTTCTAGGTAACGAGGAACAGTGTCATTTTCGTTAGTTGCTGCGATAAAACGCTTAACAGGTAGACCTAGCGCTTTAGCCAATAGACCAGCCGTTAGGTTACCAAAGTTACCACTTGGTACAGAGATAACGAGGTTTTCACGTTGCTCTTTAGTCAGCTGAGAAGCCGCCTCAAAGTAGTAACAGATCTGAGCCATTAAACGGCTGATGTTGATCGAGTTTGCCGAATTAAGACCGATCTCTTTACGCAGTTCAGCGTCATCAAATGAGTCTTTAACTAGAGCCTGACACGCATCAAAGTCACCATCAATCGCCACAGTGTGGATGTTCTTGCCAAGCGTACAGAACAGCTTCTCTTGCAGTGGGCTGATCTTGCCTTTCGGGTAAAGAATCACAACATTGATGTCTTCCATGCCGTAGAAAGCATGCGCAACCGCCGCACCAGTATCACCTGATGTTGCCGTTAAGATAGTGATTTGACCACCATCAGAAACAGCTGCTAAAGATTGAGCCATAAAGCGGCCACCGAAATCTTTAAACGCCAGTGTTGGACCGTGGAAAAGCTCAAGCGCGTAAACGCCGTCTTTTACTTGGTTGATTGGTGCAGGGAATTGGAACGCTGCATCCACCATTTGGTCGATCTGTTCTTTTGGTAATTCATCACCAATCAATGCTGACAGAATCTTTGAGCTACGAGGGACAAAGTCCTCTGCTAGCAGCGCATCGATGTCATCAAACTTTGGCAGTTCAGATGGGAAAAATAGACCTTGATTGCGGCCTAGACCTTGACGAACGGCTTGGCCAAAAGAGACTTGCTCGTCATTTTCTTTGATGTTGTACAGCTTCATAACTCACTTCCTGTAACGATCGAACCTTGCTTATCTAAACGACAAACGTGGACGAATCCTTCTTCGTTTTGTACGTAATTTTGTTCTAACCAGCGTGCAACACGCTCGGCGACATCTTGTTCTTTGCAAATGCTAAATAGAGTTGGGCCACTACCGGAGATCCCAGTAGCAAGCGCTCCAGCTGAGGTTGCGTATTTACGCGCATCAGCAAACCCTGGAAGCAGTTTCTCACGATATGGTTCAGCAATCACGTCTTTGATCATCTTAGCGGCTAGCTCTGGCTGACCAGAATGACACGCGTGGATGAAACCCGCTAAATGGCGACCATGAGCAATCACATCCTGGCGACGATATTGAGAAGGTAGAATCTCGCGAGCTTCTGCCGTTGAAACCTTAATGCCCGGATACGCCATTACCCAGTACCAGTCATCAAAACATGGTACTTCTTGACTAATGATACCTAGCTCTTCCAGCATTAATTGCACACCACCAAGGTAACAGGGTGCAACGTTATCGTAGTGGATACCGCCTGAAATTTTACCTTCCATTTCGCCCATCAGAGCAAGCAGTTCAGTTTCATTCAGGGGCTGACCATGAAAACGGTTTAAAGCATCCAGTGCCGCGACAATTGAACAGGCACTTGAACCTAAACCAGAACCAATAGGCATGTTCTTTTCTAGTGTCATTTCCAAAGGCTTAACCGCAACGCCTTTTTTATCAAGCTCTCGAGAGAATACCACCCAGCAGTCGTAAACGATGTTTTCTTTGGTTTCAGTTGGCAGCTTAGAAACAAAACTGCCTGCTGTTTTTAGTGAGAATGATTCATCACCTGCTTTAACCATTACTCGGTCACCGAGCAGCGCGCCATCCACTGGAGACACAGCGGCCCCCAGCACATCAAACCCTACACTGACATTGCCGATTGATGCAGGTGCATAAACAACAACATCCATATCACTTGAACTCATTCCTAAACTCCTAATTTCCAACCAAGAGTACGCATCACATCAGAGAATACGCCTGCTGCTGTAACTTCAGTACCCGCACCGTAACCACGCAATACTAGAGGGATCGGTTGGTAGTAACGGCTGTAGAATGCTAATGCGTTCTCGCCATCTTTAATCTTGAACATTGGGTCGTCGCCATCAACAGCTGCGATACGAACTTTACACTTACCATCGGCGATTTCACCAACATAACGAAGTACTTTGCCTTCTTCTGCTGCGATCGCTGACTGTTCTTGGAAGTAAGCATCAGCTTCTGGCAAGCGAGCCATAAACTCTTCAACCGTGCCTGAATCATCAAAACCCGGTGGCAATGCTTGGTCAACTTCAACATCTTCAAGCTCAAGTGCCATACCCGCTTCACGAGCAAGAATAAGCAGCTTACGCGCAACGTCCATACCAGACAGATCATCACGAGGATCCGGCTCAGTGAAGCCGTTATCTTTAGCAATATTAGTTGCTTGACTGAGTGTCATACCTTCATCAAGCTTACCGAATATGTAAGACAGTGAACCAGAAAGAATGCCGTTGAACTTCTCAAGCTCATCACCCGCAGAAATTAGGTTCTGTAGGTTTTCGATAACCGGTAGACCTGCGCCTACTGTTGTCTCGTACATCAACTTACGACGTGAGTTGCGTGCAACTTCACGAAGCTGATGGTAGTAAGCCATGCTTGCTGTGTTTGCTTTCTTGTTTGGTGTTACTACGTGGAAACCAGCCGCTAGGAAATCAGCGTACTGCGCCGCAATACCTTCGCTAGACGTACAATCAACCAATACTGGGTTGATGATGTGGTTACGTTGAACCAAAGCCGCTAAACGCGCTAGGCTGAACTCTTCAGTCGCACTCGACATACGGTCACGCCACTGCTCTAACGGTAGACCATCGCTGTCTAGCAACAAACCTTTACTGTTTGCTAAACCACATACGCGAATCACGATGCCTTTTTCAGCCAGTTTGCCTTGCTGACGTTGGATCTGGTCAACAAGCTCGCCACCAACACCGCCGACACCCACAACGAATACATCTAGGAAGTGCTTAGAGTTAAATAGGTTCTCGTGACACGCTTTGATTGCTTCAGAGATTTTGTCTTCAGGGATAACCGCTGAAATAGCGCGCTCTGAAGAACCTTGAGCAATAGCAACAATGTTGACGTTCACTTCAGCTAAAGAAGAGAAGAACTGAGATGCTACGCCACGTGAAGTGCGCATACCGTCACCCACCAGCGTTACAATCGCAACGTCATCCATGAACTCAACCGGCTCTAACAGGCCATCTTTAAGTTCAAGTTCAAACGCGTCTGACAACACTTGTTTCGCTTTCACCTTATCAGCCGATTCAATACAGAAGCTGATGCTGTACTCAGAAGAAGATTGAGTAATAAGGACAATAGAAACGCCAGCAGAAGACATCGCGCCGAATACACGACTCGCCATACCTACCATGCCCTTCATGCCTGGGCCTGATACGTTAACCATGGTTAGGTCACTTAGCGTCGTAATACCTTTGATTGCTAGGTTATCTTCGCCAGTGTCTTGACCAATCAAAGTACCTGCGCCTTGTGGGTTGAAGCTGTTTTTGATCAGACAAGGAATGTGGAATTGCGCAATAGGAGCAATGGTTTTCGGGTGTAGAACCGAAGCACCAAAGTAAGAAAGCTCCATCGCCTCTTGGTAGCTAAGAGACTTAAGAAGACGAGCATCATCCACTAAACGCGGGTCACAGTTGTAAACGCCGTCTACATCTGTCCAGATCTCACAGCAATCAGCACGTAGACATGCCGCTAGAACTGCAGCTGAATAATCAGAGCCGTTACGGCCAAGTGTGACTAGCTCACCTTTATCGTTACCTGCTGTAAAGCCCGGCATGATATTTACGTGACCTTTAGGCAGTGGCGACTGACGGAAGTTCTGAGTTGAAACGTCCACATCGACCATAGCTTCAAGGTGATCACCTTTAGCGTATAGGTATTGGACAGGGTCAATCAGACTTGCTGGTTGGCCTTTCGCTTCCAGTACCGCTTTCATTAACTGGATAGAGATTCGCTCACCTTTACTGATGATGCGAGCATTAACGTGGTTCGGGCACATACCAAGTAGGTTGATGCCATTCACGAACTGCTTTAGCTGAGCAAGAGAGGTATCCACCTGCTCTTGAAACGCGGCACCATCGATAGAAGGCACGACCGCTTTGATCTCTGCAAACAGTGTGTTAAATGAAGATTCGATCTCTGTAATCTGTGCGTCAGCTTCACCATTTTTCAGTGCAGCTTCAATAACAGCGACCAACTTATTGGTTGTTTTTCCTGGAGCCGATAGTACAACGGCTAGCTCTTCTTGCTGGGCATTATTAGCGATGATATCAGCCGCTCGTAAAAAACGATCTGCATCAGCTAATGATGAACCTCCAAACTTTAAAACGCGCATCCCTTTCTCCATAAGTCATAAAAATGGTACAAAAAAAGGCCTGTATCTTGTTGGATACAGGCCTTTTTTTTAAAATCAGTTACTTAGCAGCCTGCCCCAACAATGTTAATGTCGGTAATAATAATGGTTGTGGTCATTACTAGGTGGCTTACGTGCTGCATATCAAATTCTCTGCTTGTGCTTTACTCTACGTGTATCAATTTTTACCACTGGACGTCAATGAAAAGTTGCGTTTTTTTCACATTCGCACCGTTTTTCAGAGCAAACCGTCATTTAAGGGATAAAACACCCTGTATAAACCTTCACTTAAGATACTGGATTTACTCATTGAACAGGCAAGAGTGATCAATTGCATATATAGTCATAACAAAATGCTATATCAATTGTGCAGCGAACGTACAAGTTCTGTGCTTTAATTGAACGATAACGTTCGAAGAACAATAATAATGACATCAGGAGTGGGAAATGAAGAGATTACTTATTCTTTTGGCTTTTGCTATGCCTGTTGTTTGTTCAGCGAATAGCTTGCCTCTACTACCCAGCCAGATCGATAGTTCTTCTCATAAATTCTTTATCTCCACACAAAACGCGTCGAGTGAAAGCTTCGATACTTGGAAGATAGACAGTGGCTACTCTTATAGCTTGTTTTCAGATGTGGATCTTTACGTCGGTACACGTATCAATAGTGCGGCACTGAAACAGGAAAGTGGATTCTTGAGTGGTGTCAGTTATCAGTTCTCAGAAAGAGTCTCTTTTAACAGTTCTCTACACACCTATAAAGACGAGACCGAAGACAATGAGAAATCGGTAGCCGCAGAGGTTTCCAGCCGAGTGCAACTAACAGATAACCTAGATTTGCATGCCACCCTTGATTATGAAGAGTGGCAGCAAGGTGTTGAAGTGGGACTAGGGTTTCGCTTTTAGTCTCTTTAGCTTGTTCTTTATTAACAGATTAGTGCGGATTGAGATCCAAACTTTTAGTACATCACAAACCATTCCCCGTTCTAATCTATCAACGGCATTCAATTTGAGTCAGTTACGATTCAATTAACAGCTCAGATGAAATTAACACGCCATTCCAATCGGCATAAATATAGTCACCAGGCTGAATCAGTTGATTATGTATAGAGAGTGTCACATTCACTTGGCCGACACCGCGTTTCTCTGTTTTGAATGGCGATGCACCTAACGCCTGAACGCCAAGGTCCATTTGCGACATCATGCCTACATCACGCACCGCACCGTTTACAATCACGCCTTCCCAACCGTTTTCTATCGCGAGAATAGCGAGTTGATCGCCAAGCAGCGCCTTCTGGCATGAGCCATTTCCGTCAACGACAAGCACTTTGCCACAGCCGTCGGTCTCTAAAACCTCGCGAACCTTGGAATTATCGTGATAACAACGAACTGTTACAATTTTTCCAAAGAACGCACCACGTTGGCCGAAGTTCTGCAATGGCATGTTCAGTAGGGTGACTTCGCTTTCAAACTCATCACACAAGTCGGGTGTTATATCGTGCATATATCCTCCGTGAGTAAGGCGTTACCGGTTATGTCAGGCTAGCCTCTATGCTTTTATATGTTATTAAAATTAATCCTTTGTTTTCATTGTTCTATGCTCAATTTACTACTCAATAAAAGTTGATTGAGCATATTTATCTACTAGACTCTTAAGACAGCTTTCAGCTTCCTTGGTTCATAATCCGGTCTTTAGCAGGCAAGATGTGAGAAGCATCTCGAATAATCATTCTTGTTTTGGTGCTAAATAGTCACCATAACATTGGTTAAGTTGTAGCCATACTATTAAAGTTTGTTGCGATACGGCAATTGATGTAAATCAACAAAGTGAATGGAATTAACATTCTCGCGTTGTTAGCATGCTGTTAACATTATAGAATCCACTCCAATCACTAAAAGAATGATTGAAAGGCGTACTGGATCTACGTTATTGGGCAATACTTCAAGGAAGGCAGATAGCTGGAAGTAAGTGTTTTTTTGAAAACTTTAAGTTATCATCAAAAATACATTACCTGTATGTTATGTTTTTGCCTAGAATTTATTCTATTAGCACAGTTTCGTCACAAATTTAGGTACCGCCAAATGCAAACCCCGCAGATTCTTATCGTTGAAGATGAGCAAGTAACTCGTAACACTCTAAAGAGTATTTTTGAAGCAGAGGGATATGCTGTTTTTGAGGCTAGCGACGGTGAAGAGATGCACCAAGTGCTATCTGACAACCAAGTTAACCTTGTAATTATGGACATCAACCTTCCAGGTAAGAATGGTCTACTACTTGCGCGTGAACTACGTGAGCAAGCAAACGTAGCGCTTATGTTCTTAACTGGTCGTGATAATGAAGTTGATAAGATCCTTGGCCTAGAGATCGGCGCTGATGACTACATCACTAAGCCTTTCAACCCTCGTGAACTGACTATCCGTGCACGCAACCTTCTGAACCGTTCAATGAGCACAAGCTCTGTTCAAGAAGAGAAGCGTAGCGTTGAGAAGTATGAGTTCAACGGTTGGGTACTAGATATCAACAGTCGTTCTCTGGTTAGCCCAGATGGCGAAGGCTACAAGCTACCTCGTTCAGAGTTCCGTGCTCTACTTCACTTCTGTGAGAACCCAGGTAAGATCCAAACACGTGCTGACCTTCTTAAGAAGATGACTGGCCGTGAGCTTAAGCCACACGATCGTACTGTAGACGTAACAATCCGTCGTATTCGTAAGCACTTTGAATCTGTTTCTGGTACGCCAGAAATCATCGCAACGATTCACGGTGAAGGCTACCGCTTTTGTGGTGACCTAGAAGACTAATTCGATTCGCGCCTCTTACCATTTAGCACTACTCACCAGTAAGTGTTTTGAACACTAGAAGCGTCATCAATAGTTATTAAAAAGGGAGAATGCCAACGCATTCTCCCTTTTTTATTGTTCTTAATTGGATAAGATTTTAGTAAACCGTATCCACCTTAACGTCTTTCTCTACTAACCACTTCACGGTTTCGCCATCTTTAAGTTCCACCGCCACATCAACAGGCTTGTCACTGTCGATTTCTAGCTGCCATACAAACGCGACTTCCCATTGAGTTTCACTGTGTGTTCTTAAATCAAGATCGTCAGCCGTTACCAACAAGGTGTCTGCACCCTGTTTAACCGTAACACTTTCAACCGCAAGCGTTGCTGGCAGTTGTGAGTCTGACTCTAGGTAGATAGCACCATGTAGGGTCTTATCTTGAGTCCCGCCAATCGTTGGCATCTTGTTGTGCCAAAGGTTGCTTTTCATGGTAACTGTTGCTGCAGATACTTCGACTTGATTATCTTGCTGCCATTCTACTTGTGGCGCAGAACAACCCGCTAATGCCACTACACATGCGGCGAATGCTAATTTTTTCATTATTCTTCTACCTTTGATTTAACCAACTCTTTAAAACTTCAATGTCATTCTGGTATTCGTTATTTATCTCATCAACCCAATCTGAAATGTTCTCCCACCACGCAGGCAAATCTGGAGATTGAGCTTTCTGGGCAACTTGTTGGATGCGTTTCAGACCAATAGAACCTGCAGCACCTTTAATCTTATGTGCCTCAGAAACGATACTGGCTTTATCTTTCGCGACCATGTTGGAGTTCAATATTTCCATATACTCCGGCATCATATCTTCGAACATCGCGATGCTATCCAAAACCGGTTTCGGTCCAACAATATCAACATAAGACTCTAGCATATCAATATCAAGCAAAGTGGTATCAATTTCTGAAAGAACAGGCTTACTCGCGTCGACTTTATCAATGCTCTCAACCTTATCGGTGCCCGCTACCTTCTCAATTACCTCTGGTGCATCTTCGATAAGTTCACTGATGACATCTTGGATAGCTCGAACCGACAAAGGTTTACTGATCGCTTCGTCCATGCCTTTCTGGAAGTACTCTTGCTTGTTGTTTAATACGTTCGCAGTTAACGCCACCAAAGGCGGTAGCTGGCTGTATTTCTCGCGGTAGTATTGAGCAATATCGAAACCCGTCATATCTGGCAGTTGGATATCCAACAACACCAAATCATAGTCTTCAGGATTGAAAGCAATTTGCGCCTCTTTACCCGTCATCACGACTGTCACTTCATGGCCAAGGCTTTCAAGTAGAGAGCGAGCCACTGTGATATTGAGTTCAATGTCTTCGACCATAAAGATCTTAAGATTCGACTGTTTTCTTGGCGTTTTGATCAGAGCCTGAGTATCGTGATTCACTGGAACTCGAATCGAAACCGTAAAGGTACTGCCAAAGCCCTCTTCACTGATGACTTCAATGTGGCCATCCATCATATTAATTAGCTGTTGAGAGACAGCGAGACCAATACCCGTGCCGACAGCGTGCAAGTTGTCCGTGCCCGATTTCACCTGATAGTACATCGCGAAGATCTTCTCGATTTCACTTTCAGGGATACCAATACCAGTATCTTCCACTTCCATCGTAATGTTGGCAAAGTCACCATCAATGTCGGCGCTGACTGTCATCACCACTCCACCATCTTTGGTGAACTTCATCGCGTTACTAACAAGGTTCCACAGTACCTGTCTAAGACGAGTACCATCCACCTCAACAGCAGCTGGAAGATCAGACAATCTTTCTAGATCGAACCTTAACCCTTTCTGCTCAGCCATCAACGCAGAGATACTTTCGATCTCGACAACGAAATCTTCAAAGTTAATAGGCGTAGGGAAGAGTTCAAGCTTACGGCGGTCGAACTTATCCATATCAATAATATCGTTGAAGATATTACCCAGTGTCACCGCGCTCACCTTGATGGTTTGCATCTGCTTGCGCTGTTCGGTGGTCAGTTGGCTATCAAGCAGCATGCGGCTCAAGCCAATGATGCCGTTGAGCGGCGTTCTTAACTCGTGGCTAATAGTTGAGATAAAGGTGGTCTTATCGCGGCTGGCTTTTTCTAACGACTCTTGATGCTCTTTACGTTCAGTAATATCGCGGCCAAAACCAACCAAGCCCAAGTGACGACCATCTTTGCTGTAGAAAGGCACTTTACGCAGTTCGAAGTAACTCTTGCGGCCATCTGGGTATTCAAGCCATTGGTCATAAGTCAGTGCTTGGTTGTCAGCAAATACTTTCTTATCGGTTTCAACAACTTGCTGAGCGACCTCTTTACTGTAAACATCCCAAGGAGTTAAACCAACTAGCTCTTTTTCTGTTTTACCAGTGAGCTCTTCAACCGCACGGTTACAACCAGAGAACACACCATCTTCATTACGGTAGTAAATAAGGTCAGGCGAGGCATCGATAAACGAGCGTAACAGTGCAGTACGTTCTGCGAGTTCAAGCTGAGTACGCTCGCGCTGGAACACCTCGTTTTCGAGATCTTGCATTGCTTCTGCGCGCGCTTCTTCCGCTTTTTCACGCTCTTCAATTTCTTGATTAAGCTTCTCGATATTGAGCTGCATTTTATTGTTGAGTTCTTGGTCTCGCTCACGCATGTCGCCAAGTTTAGAGACCAATTTCGCTAACCTTTGACGTGATTCTTCCAACTGGTCCACGACCACTGACAGAAAATAAACCGCCCAAGGCGTGATCACTAAACCGAAGAAAACTGAACGGACAATGTCGATGTCATCAACATTGCCTTTGAGTGCAAGGGTGATACCGACTTGCACAACAACAGCGAGGGCAACAAGCGCTAGGGCGAGTAAGATAGAAAAGCGGACAATCCCCAGTTTTACGAGTAGATCCACGTAATACTGGGCAAGATTTTTCATGGGTTTCATTTAGCGCTCCATGCGATAAGACTAGCAACATTCTACCCTGTTTGAAGATGGGAGGTAAGCTAGCTACATCACACGCAGCAAGTGTTCAGCGGTAATTTCGAAGGTTAATTAACCAATACAAATACTAACTAAGCAAAAATAGCCGGGGATAATCAAATTGCCAATTTTATAGCGTTAGCGAATTGAGTATGGATGCACCATTGAACGGTTGCGACCGTCTGATTTCGCTTGATACAACGCACTATCAGCCAAGGCAACAGCCGATTCCATTTCATCATCAGGTGTAGGAATGTAAGAGATAATACCAATACTCACCGTGATGAATTCAGAGACTGTCGACTTCTCATGCGCAAGTTCCAATTTTAGGACTTCATCATGAATACGCTGCGCCACCAGCTGAGCACCTTCGGTCGTTGTATTTGGCAGAATAAAGCCGAACTCTTCACCACCATAACGAGCCACACAATCAGATGAACGATTCAACACCTGCTTAAATGCCTGAGAAACCTGAATCAAAGCATCATCGCCTTGTTGGTGTCCGTAAAAGTCGTTGTAGCCTTTAAAGAAGTCGATATCACATAGCATGATCGTCAGTGGCAGCTTCTCACGCACATGATAATGCCACAGTGTAGAGAGCTGTTCATCGAAACGACGTCGGTTAGACACTTTAGTCAGGCTATCCATAAAGCTGAGGCGTTCAAGTTCAAGGTTGGCTTCTTCAAGCTTTTGTTCTGCTAGATAACGCTCTGTAATATCACGCGCCATGATCAACACACCATTAGTGCTCGATGCTGGATCTCTAAACGGTGATTTGACTACATCATACCAAGTAAATGTTCCATCACTTGAGACCACTTTGTCGATATAACGCAGTGATTTACTTTGATGAAGCACTTGATGATCGGTTTCTGATATTCGCGTATAGATGCTATGTGGCACCACATCTTGTAAACGTTTACCGATCAAGTCACTGACTTCAGAGATACCCAGCGCAGCCACAAATGGTTTATTACACGCTTGATAAACCATGTTTTCATTAAAGATACCAATCGAGTCTGGGCTGGCCTCCAGGAGGTTTTGCAAGATGGTGTCACGCTGCGCAAGTGCCACTTCGGTATCTTTTCGCTTCTCCATCTCGCCACGCAGTTTCTGCTGCATGTCATGCCAATCGGTCACATCATGACTAATAGAGAGCGTGCCGATGGTTTCTCCATCTTGGGAAAGCAGCACACTTTGGTAGGTTTCAAGCAAGCAGCTTTTTCCATCTTGATCTGTAGTCCAAGAGCGTTCACTTACACGACCTTTTAATACTCCACCAGAAACACTCAGGGTGCCCTCTTCAGCACGACCATGCCAAAACTTTTTAAACGAGCGATTACTCGTCACTAACTGACCTTTCTGATCTTTCACGTAGATCAGCTCAGACAAAGAATCCAAAGCGGTACGAGCAACATTCAGTTCTCGAACTTCTTGGGACAGTTCTTCGTTAGTGTTTTTATAAGGTGAGGCGTGAATCATCCAAGCCTGCTTATTTCTAAAATGGATCTTACGACCGATCAAGTTGATCTTGAACGACTCAAATTCAGAAAGCGCCCACAGGGAGACCTGCTCGAAGGCTCGAGAGTTGATGTGGTTGGTTAAGTAGTGACGAAAGCTGTTCTCGCTTTCCACAGTAGGAAAGCGAAAATTAACACCGATTTGGCGGATACCAAGCAACTGCATGGCTTGGCGATTGGCATAGAGTATTTCGCCACTTCGAACATCAACAAAGTAGAGTGGCGACGGGGTAGCAAGTAGAAGCGTTTCGATATGCGACTGATAACGAGAATAGAGATGCCAGCAGATGAGAGCAATCAGCAATACAACAACGATATAAATACCGTAGCCATACGCCCTGTCCCACAACCAAGTCATTACCAGTTCCATTTACTCTCAATCTATACCATAAAATCTATTAGGGAAATGTTACCACTATTTATTGGTTTTATCTGCTGTTACCTACAGTCACCCATTTCTATTAATTGGCCGCGTTTAAAACAGGCAACGTGTACTCGAATGCAGAGCCCGTTTTGATGCCTTGAGCACCGGTTTTATCCAACGAACGACCTATTTCAGTCATCGCTAACCAGCGGTTCTCACACCATAAAGGAGAAAGTAAGGTTGGGCGTCTCGCCGCTGAAGAAACACGGTGATAAACCACGTCCGCAGGAGTGCGTTGAATGATCTCACTCGCGATATCGATGTACTCTTCAAGGCTTGGGGCTTCTAGCTTTCCTGCCTTCCACGCCTTAGCCATGGTACTGCCCTCTACTATATGAAGGCCGTGCAGCTTAATACCATCGGTGCCAACGGCTAATACCTTGTCTAAGGTTTCAAGGTTATCCGCTTTGGTTTCTTTTGGTAGGCCAACAATCAGATGAGTACACACCTTGATACCTAAAGCGCGTGCGCGTTGGGTGATCGTTTCATACACTGCAAAATCGTGGCCGCGGTTAATTCGCTTGAGGGTTTTATCATTGGCGGTTTGCAGGCCAAGCTCGAGCCAAATCTCATAGCCTTGTTTAACGTAGCCCGCTAACAGATCCAACACCGCATCAGGCACACAGTCTGGTCGCGTACCAACACAAAGGCCGACGATCTCTGCACCGGGTGCTTTTAGCGCCTCTTCATACATATTCTTGAGCACTTGCACCTCAGCATAAGTGCTGGTGTACGCCTGAAAGTAAGCCAGGTACTTCTTGGCACGAGCAATCTCACCCGCACGATCTTTTAGCTGGTCAGCAATACTTTGAATTTGAGTTTGTTCATCGGCAAAGGAAGCCACGTTACAAAACGTGCAACCTCCACGGCCAATTTTCCCGTCTCGGTTTGGGCAGCTGAAACCACCATGAAGCGTCAGCTTGTGAACCTTCTCGCCATAACGGCGTTGAAGGTCTTGGCCGATAGTATTGACCAACTCGTGTAATTGCATATTTTCAAAGCACTCAAGTAAATAAGAATGAATATCAGTCTTTTTTGAAAAAAAATTACATCCCTGCAAAATTCGACCAATTAGTTTACTCAAGGCTTTTTGCGAGCAACCTAACAAATATCAATAAACATGCAAAAAATCGGCTCTATTTGCCTAATGTTGCACATTTGTTAGGCATTAAATTCAAAATAAAACGAAAAAAATGGTCTACATGGGTCAACTTTCATTGCAATTCGCCTAGACAAAATTGTAGGATACTTACACATATTGGCTATTTTTGAGTATTTACTTACAACGAAAACTTGCTAATAAGTCGGTGATATCTAACTCCCACCTATATAAACCACTAGTTTGTGGTTAAAAATAAACAGGTATCACTAAGGATTGTTTTTCTCGCAATACTTTTCCTGCGAGATACGGAAAGGATTCAAACCGCCAGCATAGGCAGGTTTAGACCCATAAATATAAAAGGACAAGGCTGACTTTATACAAATAAGTTGCGCCTAGATTTAACTGGAAGGATGTATCTATGGTAGATCAAGAGCAGAACTCACAGGGTCTGTATACTCCTGAATTGGAGCATGACGCTTGTGGTATCGGTTTTGTTGCGCATCTAAAGAATCGCAAATCTCATGATGTAGTAACTCAAGCACTCGATATGCTTGCACGTATGGAACACCGTGGCGGCCAAGGCTGCGATCCGTGTTCTGGTGATGGTGCAGGTATCCTGCTACAGAAGCCGCACGAATTCTTACTAGAAGAAGCCGTAAAGCTTGGAATTAAGCTGCCATCTTTTGAAAAATATGGTGTTGGTGTTGTACTTTTCCCTAAAGATGAACACAAACGTGCACAGTGTCGTGACATTCTAGAACGCAATGCACAACGCCTTGAGTTAGAAGTTATCGGTTACCGTGAACTTCCAACGGACAATTCAATGATTGGTGCTGACCCACTAAGCACTGAACCTCAATTTGAACACGTATTTATTTCTGGCGGCCCTGGTATCACACCAGAAGAGCTTGAGCGTAAACTGTATGTTCTACGTAACTACACGGTTCGTGTATGCCTAGAAAGCGTTTCAAATATCGGTGATGACTTCTACATCAACTCTATGTCTTACAAGACATTGGTGTACAAAGGTCAGCTAACAACTGAACAAGTTCCTCAGTACTTCCTAGATCTGCAAAACCCAACCATGGTGACAGCTCTAGCACTAGTACACTCTCGCTTCTCTACCAATACATTCCCACGTTGGCGTCTAGCTCAGCCTTTCCGTTACATCGCGCACAATGGCGAAATCAATACGGTTCGCGGCAACCTGAACTGGATGAAAGCACGTGAAGCAATCCTAGAATCGGATCTGTTTACACAAGCTGAAATCGACATGCTGCTTCCTATCTGTCAGGAAGGTAGTTCGGATTCATCAAACTTCGATATGGCACTTGAGCTACTTGTTCTTTCAGGTCGTACTCTGCCACACGCGTTGATGATGATGATCCCAGAAGCATGGCAAGAAAACAAAAACATGGACCCAACTCGTCGTGCGTTCTACCAGTACCACGCGAACGTTATGGAACCATGGGATGGCCCAGCATCAGTATGTTTCACCGATGGTGTTCAAGTAGGTGCAACACTGGACCGTAATGGTCTGCGTCCTTCTCGCTACACAGTAACTAAAGACGACTTCCTAGTAATGGCGTCTGAGTCTGGTGTTGTTGAGATTGCACCTGAAAACGTTGAGTACCGTGGTCGTCTGCAACCAGGTCGTATTTTTGTTGCTGACCTTGAGCAAGGCCGCATCATTTCTGATGAAGAAGTGAAAGACAGCATTGCTAAAGCACAACCTTACGAAAAGTGGGTTGAAGAGAACCTTCTGAGCTTGAAAAAGCTACCTGATGCGAGCAACGAATTTAGCCAACCTTCTCCAGAGAAACTACTACACAAACAACAATCGTTTGGCGTGAGTTCTGAAGAAGTAAACGAAATCATTCTACCTCTTGCGAAAACAGGCTACGAGCCACTTTCTGCAATGGGTGCTGACTGGCCGCTAGCGATTCTTTCTCACCAATCGCAGCACCTTTCAAACTACTTCAAACAGTTGTTTGCACAAGTAACTAACCCGCCGATCGACCCGATTCGTGAGCGCATGGTTATGTCTCTGAACACTTACCTAGGTAAAGACCAGAACTTACTTGCTGAAACACCTGAGCACTGTCAAAAAGTAGAACTTGAGTCTCCAGTACTGTCTAACTCTGAGTTAGAAAAACTGCGTGCAATCGATAACGAGCACCTTCAGGCGAAGACGCTGGATATCGTATTCCAAGCAAATGGCGACCAAGGTAAGTTAGAGCGCGCACTTAAGCGTATCTGCCAATACGCAGAAGACGCAGTGATTGATGGCTACTCTATCATCCTACTGACAGACCGTGCGGTTAACTCTAACCATGCCGCTATTCCAGCAATGCTGGCGGTTGGCGCGGTTCACCACCACCTAATCCGTAAAGGTCTACGTGCTAAGTGTGACATCGTTGTTGAAACGGGCGACGCTCGTGAGACACACCACTTTGCAACGCTTATCGGTTATGGTGCAAACGCAGTTAACCCATACCTAGTTATTGAAACGATTGTTGAACTGCAACGTACTAAGAAGCTAGATCCAAACGTACACCCACGTGAGTTATTCGATAACTACCGTAAAGGTGTTAACGGCGGTCTACTTAAGATCTTCTCTAAGATGGGGATCTCTACGCTGCAGTCTTACCACGGTGCACAAATCTTTGAAGCACTTGGTGTTAGCAAATCAGTGGTTGAAAAATACTTCACAGGTACTGTTTCTCGTATTCAAGGTCTGACGATCGACGATATCGCACGTGAAGTACTGGTTCGTCACCGTGTTGGTTACCCAGCTCGTGAAATCCCAGCTCAAATCCTTGATGTTGGCGGTGTTTACCAGTGGAAACAACGTGGTGAGAAGCACTTATTCAACCCAGAAACCATCTCTCTACTTCAGGAGTCGACGCGTAACAAAGATTACGGTCAGTTCAAGAAGTACGCAAAAGCAGTTGATGACCAAGGCGACAACGCAGCAACGCTACGTAGCCAACTTGATTTCATCAAAAACCCAGCAGGCTCTATTCCTCTAGCGGAAGTAGAACCAATCGAGAATATCCTTAAGCGTTTCGCTACTGGCGCAATGAGCTTTGGTTCAATCTCGCATGAAGCTCACTCAACACTCGCTGTTGCTATGAACCGCATTGGCGCGAAATCAAACTCAGGTGAAGGTGGTGAAGATCCAGCACGTTTCGAACGCAAAGAAAACGGTGACTGGGAACGTTCAGCAATCAAACAAGTAGCTTCTGGTCGCTTTGGTGTAACGTCTTACTACCTATCTAACGCTGATGAGCTACAAATCAAGATGGCTCAAGGTGCAAAACCGGGCGAAGGTGGTCAACTACCTGGTGATAAGGTTGATGACTGGATCGGCGCAACGCGTCACTCGCCTCCGGGCGTAGGTCTTATCTCGCCACCGCCACACCACGATATCTACTCAATCGAAGATTTGGCTCAGCTGATCTACGATCTGAAAAACGCGAACCGTAATGGCCGTGTAAACGTGAAGCTAGTATCAGAAGCTGGCGTAGGTACGATTGCATCGGGTGTAGCGAAAGCGAAAGCTGACGTGGTACTTATCGCAGGTTTTGATGGTGGTACGGGTGCATCTCCGATGTCTTCTATCCGTCACACAGGTCTGCCTTGGGAGCTGGGTCTAGCGGAAACGCACCAAACACTACTGAAAAACGGCCTACGTAACCGTATCGTTGTTCAGTCTGATGGTCAGATGAAAACACCACGTGACCTTGCAGTAGCAACGTTACTTGGCGCTGAAGAATGGGGCGTAGCAACAGCAGCTCTAGTGGTTGAAGGCTGTATCATGATGCGTAAGTGTCACAAGAATACCTGTCCTGTTGGTATCGCAACACAAAACAAAACTCTGCGTGAGCGTTTCGACGGCCGCGTAGAAGACGTAGTGACTTTCTTCCAATACATGGCTGAAGGTCTGCGTGAGGTAATGGCTGAACTTGGCTTCCGCTCTATCGATGAGATGGTAGGTCAATCGCACAAACTTAAAGTTCGTGACGACATCGGCCACTGGAAGTACAAGAACCTAGATCTAACACCTGTACTGCACATTGAGCAGGCACGTGAAGAAGATGGTATCTACAACCAGACGCAACAAAACCACAACCTAGAAGACGTTCTAGACCGCAAGTTGATTCAAGCTGCGATTCCAGCTCTTGAGAAAGGCGAAGCCGTGAATGCGAGCTTCCCTATCATCAACACGGACCGCTCTGCTGGTACCATGCTGTCAAACGAAATCTCGAAGGTTTACAAAGACCAAGGTTTACCACAGCCAATGAACGTTAAGTTCCACGGTAGTGCTGGTCAATCTTTCGGTGCGTTCCTTGCGAAAGGCGTTAAGTTCGAAGTAGAAGGCGACGCGAACGATTACTGGGGTAAAGGTCTGTCTGGCGGTACTTTGGTACTGTACCCAGATGCGAAATCTTCTATCGTTGCTGAAGATAACATCGTGGTTGGTAACGTATGTTTCTACGGTGCGACCTCAGGTGAATCTTTCATTCGCGGTATGGCAGGCGAACGTTTCTGTGTTCGTAACTCAGGTGCGAAGGTTGTTGTTGAGGGCGTTGGTGACCACGGTTGTGAATACATGACTGGTGGTGTTGCCATTATCCTTGGTTCAACAGGTCGTAACTTTGCTGCGGGCATGAGTGGCGGTGTCGCTTATGTTTGGGACAAAGCGGGTGACTTCGAAACCAAGCTTAACCCAGAACTTGTAGACCTAGATCCAATTGAACAAGAAGATAAAGATCTTCTACTAGATATGCTAACCAAGCACGTTGAATTCACAGGAAGTGAAGTTGCTCAGTCTTTCCTAGACAACTTTGAAGCAAGTGTTGCATCACTGATTAAAGTTATGCCACGCGACTACAAAGCAGTTCTTGAGAAGCGTAAAGCTGAAGCACAACAGGCACAAACGGAAGAAGTGGAGGCAGTATAATGGGTAAGCCTACTGGATTTTTAGAACACGGTCGCGAGCTTCCAAAGAAGCTCGATCCATCGGTTCGTATTGAAGACAACAAAGAGTTCGTACTTAACGAAGAGTTTGGTGACAAGATCAATACTCAAGCATCTCGTTGTATGGACTGTGGCGTACCTTTCTGTCACAACGGCTGTCCGATTGGTAACATCATCCCAGAATTCAATGATGCGGTTTACCGTGACAGCTGGGAAGAGGCTTGGAATATCCTAAGCTCTACCAACAACTTCCCTGAGTTTACCGGTCGTGTTTGTCCTGCTCCTTGTGAAAGTGCCTGTGTTCTTGGTATCAACCAAGACCCAATCACTATCTGTAATATCGAGAAAACGATTGTTGAAACTGCGTACCGTAAAGGGTACGCAAAACCTAAAACACCACGCTCTCGCACAGGTAAAACTGTCGCAGTTATCGGTTCAGGTCCTGCTGGCTTAGCCGCAGCGGAGCAGCTAAACAGCGCTGGTCACTCGGTAACGGTATTTGAACGTGACGAGAAAGTCGGTGGTCTACTTCGCTTCGGTATCCCAGATTTCAAACTGGGTATGGACGTGATTGATCGTAAGATCAACCTAATGGCTGAAGCGGGCGTTGAGTTTAAAGTTAACCAACACATCGGTGTTGATGTTAACGCTCAGCAGCTACGCCAAGAGTTTGATGTGGTATTGCTAACGGGTGGTTCTACGGTTCCACGTGACTTGCCAATCCCTGGTCGTGAGTTGAAAGGCGTTCACTTTGCCATGGAATTCCTTGGTCAAAACAACCGCCGTGCTAACAACCTAGATCTTAAAACAGAAGAGATTCACGCTAAAGATAAGCACGTTGTGGTTATCGGTGGTGGTGATACTGGTTCTGACTGTGTGGGCACATCAAACCGTCATAAGGCAGCGAGCATTACTCAGGTTGAGATCATGCCGATCCCACCAGAGAAGCGCCCTGCAAACATGCCTTGGCCTCAATACCCAATGATCATGAAAACCACCACTTCTCACGAAGAAGGTTGTGAACGTCACTGGAACATCTTAACCAAAGAGTTCATCGGTAACGAGCAAGGTCAAGTGACGGGTCTACGTATTGCTGACATCGTTTGGCAAGATGCGAAACCAGGTGAGCGTCCAGGCTTTGATGAAGTCGCGAACTCTGAACGTGTTATTCCTTGTGACATGGCATTCCTAGCAATGGGCTTCTTACACCCGGAGCCAACCGGCGTGCTTGCTCAACTAGACATTAAACTGGACGAGCGCGGTAACGTCGCTTCTGAAGGTTTTGCAACGAACCAGAAAGGCGTTTTCGCTGCTGGTGATATGCGTACTGGTCAATCTCTAGTTGTACGTTGTATTAATGAAGGTCGTGAATGTGCAATTGCCATTGATGACTTCTTAATGGGTAACTCAAACTTAGAAGCGAAAGCTGATTCACTCATGCTTTCCGCATAATATTTCTCGGGCTAACGTCAATTACGTTAGCCTAGAGGAAAAGCAATACCCTTCCTAACTTTTATATTTGGCTAGCACTCGATGCTAGCCTTTTTTCTATCTGGCATTTGTCGTTTTCAAAATCATCCTGTTGTATATGTTAAATCTCGTTAACATTCACCTTATATATCTCATTGATATCCATCGACTATTTTAGATTATTAAGTGGCTAATCGCGTTTATGCATGATAATTAACCATGAACTTGACCTTAAACACAATTAGCTATACGTTGTAAAGCTGATGAAAATAAAATCAATCGGTTTTGTTAACACAACCAATAACGTTTTAACTGGCTAAAGCAAACTATCAGTTTATAAAAAACAACAAGTATATGAATAGTTAGTCATTTACTGTCTGGATGACAGAGAAGCAAAAGGGAGAATTGCAATGGCTCTATATGATCCTAGTCTTGAAAAAGACAACTGTGGATTTGGTTTAATAGCGCAAATGGAAGGCCAACCTAGTCATAAGTTGGTAAGAACTGCTATTTCAGCCCTCGATCGCATGACACACCGTGGTGGTATCGCTGCGGATGGTAAAACCGGGGATGGCTGTGGCTTATTACTACAGAAGCCTGACTCTTATCTCAGAATTATTGCTGAAGAGAATAACTTCAAGCTCGGCAAGCAATACGCTGTCGGCATGATTTTCTTCAGCCAAGATCCAATCAAAGCGCAATCCGCGCAAGACATCGTCAATAAAGAGCTAGCTCAAGAGACCTTAACGGTTGCAGGTTGGCGCGTAGTACCGACCAACACCGACGTATTAGGTCCGATTGCCAAAGATTCAGTTCCCAATATTCAGCAAGTGTTTATCTCGGCCCCCGCGGGTTGGCGTGAACGCGATATTGAACGACGCCTTTATATCGCTCGTCGCAGAATTGAAAAACAGATCACCGAAGACAAAGATTTCTATATTTGTAGCCTTTCAACACAAGTAATGGTCTACAAAGGTCTGTGTATGCCAGCCGATCTTCCGCGATTTTACCTCGATCTTGCAGACTTACGTATGGAATCTGCAATATGTCTGTTCCACCAGCGTTTCTCAACCAATACTCAACCACGCTGGCCACTGGCTCAACCATTCCGCTATTTAGCGCACAATGGTGAGATCAATACCATTGAAGGTAACCGACAATGGGCTAAGGCTCGTGCCTATAAATTCTCTTCGCCGTTGCTGCCAGATTTACAAACCGCCGCACCCTTTGTGAATGAGACAGGCTCAGATTCATCAAGCCTAGATAACATGCTCGACCTGTTCCTTGCCGGTGGTATGGATGTGTTCCGAGCGATGCGCATGCTTGTGCCGCCCGCTTGGCAAAACCACCCAGATATGGACCCAGATCTACGTGCATTCTACGACTTCAACTCCAAGCACATGGAACCGTGGGATGGCCCTGCAGGTATCGTACTTTCTGATGGTCGTTACGCTGCGTGTAACCTCGATAGAAACGGCCTGCGTCCTGCGCGTTATGTGATTACCAAAGACAATCTAATCACGCTCGCATCAGAAGTCGGTATCTGGAACTACGCACCGGATGAAGTCGCAGAGAAAGGCCGTGTTGGCCCGGGCGAACTGTTGGTAATAGATACTCGCCGCGGCAAGCTATGGCAATCTAATGAGATCGACAATGACCTCAAAGGCCGCCACCCATATAAAGAGTGGATGGAAAAGAACGTTCACAAGTTAACGCCATTTTCTGCGCTGCAAGATGAGCAAGTCGGTAAGCGCAGCTTTGACGATGACACGCTCAAGACCTACCAAAAACAGTTTGCGATGAGCAACGAAGAGTCCGACCAAGTGCTGCGTGTGCTTGGTGATATGGGACAGGAAGCGGTAGGCTCAATGGGCGATGATACGCCGATGGCTGTGCTCTCTTCAAAAGAGCGTCTGGTTACTGATTACTTCCGCCAGAAATTTGCACAGGTCACCAACCCACCGATTGATCCACTGCGTGAAAAACACGTGATGTCTTTGGCGACCAGTATTGGTAAAGAGATGAACGTGTTCTGTGAAACAGACGGTCACGCCTATCGTGTCACGTTTGATTCACCAGTACTGCTTTACTCTGACATGCAGCAGCTTCTGCAGTTGAGTCAAAAACATTATCGTCATGTCATTCTCAGCATGCACTACGATCCTAACCATCAAGACCTTGAACAAGCAATCAAAGCAGTATGTGATAGCGCCGAACAAGAAGTCAGCGAAGGTGCGGTTTTAGTTGTGCTGTCGGACAAAGGTTTAGATAAAGGAAAACTACCGATCCCTGCAGCCATGTTGGTTGGTGCGGTGCAAACAAGGCTTGCTGATACCAACCTGCGTTGTGATGCCAACATCGTTGTTGAGACAGCAACTGCGCGCGACCCACACCAATTTGCTGTGCTGCTTGGCTTCGGTGCAACCGCGGTTTACCCATACCTCGCTTATGAAGCGTTAGGTAAAATGTTGGATGATGGCTCTTTAGATAAAGATTATCGTGCCGCAATGCAAAATTACCAAAACGGCATCAACAAAGGTCTGTACAAGATCATGTCGAAGATGGGAATTTCAACCATTGCCTCTTATCGCTGTTCACAGCTTTTCGAAGCCGTTGGCCTTCATTCCGATGTTGTTGAGCTCTGTTTCCGCGGAGTTACTACTCGAATCCAAGGCGCAAGCTTTAGCGATTTCCAGCAAGATATCTATAACTTATCTCGTAAAGCCTGGACTAAGCGTAAGCCAATCGAGCACGGTGGTTTACTCAAATACGTACACGGCGGCGAATATCACGCCTATAACCCTGATGTGGTTGGCACTCTGCAAACTGCAGTAAAAACAGGTGAGACATCGGATTATCTCTCTTTTGCTAAGCAAGTAAATGCTCGTCCAGCTGCGATGTTACGCGACTTAATGAGCCTCAAAAAAGCCGATCAGCCTCTACCACTAGAGCAAGTCGAGCCTAACAGCGATCTGTTTAAACGCTTCGACTCTGCGGCAATGTCGATCGGTGCTTTGAGCCCAGAAGCGCATGAAGCATTAGCAATGGCGATGAACCGCTTGGGTGGTTACTCAAACTCTGGTGAAGGTGGTGAAGACCCTCGACGCTTTGGTACTGACCGTAACTCTCGTATCAAGCAGATAGCTTCCGGTCGTTTTGGTGTGACGCCACATTACTTAACCAATGCGGATGTTTTGCAGATCAAGGTCGCGCAAGGTGCGAAGCCTGGAGAAGGTGGTCAACTGCCCGGCCATAAAGTTACCGCAGAAATCGCTAAGCTGAGATATTCAGTTCAAGGGGTGACACTGATCTCCCCTCCTCCACATCACGATATTTATTCTATCGAGGATCTAGCGCAGCTGATTTTCGACCTTAAACAAGTGAACCCTAAAGCCTTGGTTTCAGTAAAGTTAGTATCGGAACCGGGTGTAGGCACGATTGCAACTGGTGTAGCGAAAGCCTATGCCGATCTGATCACCATTTCTGGCTACGATGGCGGTACCGCGGCAAGCCCTCTAACCTCGGTAAAATACGCAGGTTGCCCTTGGGAGCTTGGCTTAGCAGAAACTCAACAAGCACTGGTTGCTAACGGGCTTCGTCATAAGATCCGCCTGCAAGTCGATGGTGGTTTAAAAACTGGCCTTGATGTGATTAAAGGTGCGATTCTCGGTGCAGAAAGCTTTGGTTTTGGTACCGCGCCAATGGTCGCAATGGGTTGTAAGTTCTTACGAATTTGTCACCTAAACAACTGTGCGACGGGTGTTGCGACTCAAGATGAAACACTACGCCGCGAATACTTCAAAGGCCTGCCAGACATGGTGGTGAACTACTTTACAGGCCTAGCCGATGAAGTTCGCCAATACCTTGCAGAACTCGGCGTAGAAAAACTCACGGACCTGATTGGTCGTACTGACTTACTTGAAGCCGTTCAAGGCCTCACCGCGAAACAGAACAAGCTCGATCTCTCTTCAATACTCGAAGCTCCGGTATCTCCAGAAGGTCACCCACTGTTTTGGACCGAGCCAAACGCACCATTTGATAAAGCTCAGCTCAACCAGCAGATTCTGGATGATGCACTCGATGCAATTGAGAAACGTCAATCCACCAGCCTTTACTACAACGTGATCAACACAGACCGCTCGATTGGTGCTCGTATCTCTGGTGAAATTGCTAAGCGATACGGCAACCAAGGGATGGCAGGTTCACCAATCAAGTTATATCTCGACGGTACAGCAGGCCAATCTTTTGCGGTTTGGAACGCAGGCGGCGTTGAGCTTTACCTAACAGGCGATGCCAATGACTATGTTGGCAAAGGCATGGCTGGCGGCAAAGTGGTTATCAAGCCTCACCAAGGCACCGCATTTACTTGTAACGAAGCGACCATCATAGGCAACACCTGTCTGTATGGCGCAACTGGAGGCAAGCTGTTTGCAGCTGGTACGGCTGGCGAACGATTTGGCGTACGTAACTCAGGTACGGTTGCTGTGATTGAAGGCGCTGGTGACAACGCCTGTGAATACATGACCGGCGGTATTGTTGCCATTCTTGGCGCAACTGGCGTCAACTTCGGCGCCGGTATGACAGGTGGTTTTGCTTATGTCATGGATAAGAACGAAGACTTCCAAGGTCGAGTAAATAACGAGTCGGTCGAGGCACTTTCTCTGTCTGACTTATTTATCCACCAAGAACATCTGCGTGGCTTAATTGCAGAGCACTTAGAAGAGACTGGCTCAGTACACGCTGAAGCTATTCTGGCGAACTTTGATGAATGGATTCCGAAGTTCTACCTAGTGAAGCCGAAGACGGCGGACCTTAATACCTTGCTCGGTCATCAAAGCCGCAGCTCTGCTGAACTTCGTGTTCAAGCGCAATAATTGGAAGGAGCCAATAATGAGCCAGAATGTATACCAATTTATTGATGTGAATCGCGTAGATCCAGCGAAGAAACCAATCAAAATTCGTAAGATTGAGTTTGTAGAGATCTACGAACCTTTCACTAAACAACAAGCTAAGGCGCAAGCTGACCGCTGTTTAGACTGTGGTAATCCTTACTGTGAATGGAAGTGCCCAGTCCACAACTACATCCCTCAATGGCTCAAGCTTGCCAATGAAGGGCGCATTATCGAAGCGGCTGAACTGTCCCACCAAACCAACAGCTTGCCTGAGGTTTGCGGACGAGTTTGTCCTCAAGACCGTTTGTGTGAAGGCTCTTGTACCCTCAACGACGATTTCGGCGCAGTAACCATCGGCAACATTGAAAAATACATCAATGACAAAGCGTTTGAGATGGGTTGGAAGCCAGACATGTCGCATGTCGAATGGACTGATAAAAAGGTCGCAATCATCGGTGCAGGCCCCGCAGGTCTTGCTGCTGCTGATATCTTAGTTCGAAACGGTGTGAAGGCCGTAGTATTTGACCGCTATCCGGAGATCGGTGGCCTACTGACGTTTGGTATTCCATCGTTCAAGCTTGAGAAAGGCATCATGGAAAATCGTCGCCGTATCTTTAGCGAGATGGGCGTCGAGTTCCAAATGAATACCGAAGTCGGCAAAGATGTACAACTTCAGCAACTCGTCGATGACTACGACGCTGTTTTCCTTGGTGTCGGCACCTATAAAAACATGCGTGCGGGTTTAGACAACGAAGATGCACCGGGTGTTTATGATGCTCTGCCATTCTTGATTTCTAATACCTACAAGGTCATGGAACTGGAAAACCCAACCCCATTTATCGATATGCAAGGTAAGAAAGTCGTCGTGCTTGGTGGTGGTGATACGGCGATGGACTGCGTTCGAACCTCTATTCGTCAGAATGCGGCAGATGTGGTGTGTGCTTACCGCCGAGATGAAGCCAACATGCCAGGTTCTCGCCGTGAGGTAAAAAATGCACGTGAAGAGGGGGTGAAGTTCAAGTTCAACCTACAACCTATCGGCTTAGAGCTTAACAGCGCTGGTCATGTGGTTGGTGTGAAATTCGTGAAAACCGCTTTGGGTGAGCCTGATGAAGCAGGCCGTCGTCGTCCAGAACCTGTCGAAGGCAGTGAGCATGTTCTTGAGGCTGATGCCGTAATTATGGCATTTGGTTTCCAACCTCATACGATGGAATGGCTAGAACCTTTCGGTGTGGAGCTCGATCAGTGGGGTCGCATCAAGGCTCCTAACAAACAAGAGTTTCAATACCAAACCACCAACAGCAAGATATTTGCAGGTGGCGATGCGGTTCGAGGATCTGACTTAGTGGTGACCGCTATCGATGAAGGCCGTAAAGCCGCAGAAGGGATCTTGGACTACCTAGAAGTGTGACTAATCTAAGGTATCCTTTATTACTCAGGCCGTTACTATAAAAAAGGGATCCAATGATGGATCCTTTTTTGAATTAGATACGTTTATCACAAGCATATCGAAAAATACGTAAAACAATCGCAAACAAGCCAATACCTATAACTACAATTAAAACAACGCCATAGGAAACACTATGAAAAAAGCCGCTCTCCTCTCTCTATCTCTTTTGACTTTAACCGCTTGCAGCCAAGGAATCACGGACATGAAAGACAGAACTTCATCACCTTGTGGAGACAAACCAAACTGCGTATCAACTCAAGATGACCGTGAGCAGCACGCATTGGCCGCGTTTGAGTTGTCAGATTCAGCGAACTTGGATGCGATTGAGCAGGTTGCACTAACCTTACCGGGATCGAAAACCGCGAGTAAAACAGAAGATTATCTGCGTGTTGAATGTACCTCTCGCATCATGCGTTTTGTCGATGACTTAGAGCTTAAGATCACGGATGGCAAACTGATCGTGCGTTCAGAGTCTCGTACTGGCCATTCTGATTTTGGCGTAAACCGAAAACGAGCTGAACAACTTCGTGCTAGCTTGAAAAGCGAAGACCTAATCAAATAGATAAAAGAATACGCAGATAAATCACTACTATTCGGATGAGAAGTGCCTCTGGGCAGTCGCTCGACACTTCTTATCCATGCTACAATTTCGCTCTACTGTTTAAATATTATTTATTAAGAGACTACACATGAAAATCGGCATCATTGGCGCAATGGAGCAAGAAGTTGCGATCCTAAAAGCAGCAATTTCAGACATTACTGAAGTTAATAAAGGCGGTTGTACCTTTTTCTCTGGTCAGCTAAATGGTGTTGACGTTGTTTTGCTTCAATCTGGCATTGGTAAAGTAGCAGCGGCTGTTGGTACTTCAATCCTACTAAGCGAATACCAACCAGATGTCGTTCTTAACACGGGCTCTGCTGGCGGTTTTGATTCAACACTGAACCTTGGCGATGTGGTTATCTCTACTGAAGTTCGTCACCACGATGCAGACGTTACGGCTTTCGGTTACGAAATCGGCCAAATGGCAGGTCAACCTGCAGCGTTCAAAGCTGACGACAAGCTGATGGCTGTTGCAGAACAAGCACTAGCACAAATGGAAGATAAGCACGCCGTTCGTGGCCTTATCTGTACTGGTGACGCATTTGTTTGTACAGCAGAACGCCAAGAGTTCATCCGTAAGCACTTCCCATCAGTGGTAGCTGTAGAGATGGAAGCATCGGCTATCGCTCAAGCTTGTCACCAATTCCAAGTACCATTCGTGGTTGTTCGTGCAATCTCTGATGTTGCAGACAAAGAATCACCAATGAGCTTCGAAGAGTTCCTGCCACTAGCAGCGCAAAGCTCTTCTGAAATGGTTATCAAGATGGTTGCCCTACTAAAGTAAGCGACTAGACATGCAAACACTGTTTGATCAGGTATTTGCAAATGGCGTGCTCCTTGTGATGTGGGGAGCACTGCTTTTTCATTTAATTTTACCTATCCCCCATGCCGCACACCCCACGACCTTATGGCATAAGTTTGCTGAGCTTTTAGCAAGCAAGGTTAATAACAACCACAACTATTCCCAAAGCTTAATCTCAGGTACATTAGCTTGGGGGTTAATGGTACTGCCAACTCTGGTTATTCTCTTGGCACTGCAATCGTTGGTTTGGCAATCTCAACTGTTTGAATTGGCACTGTTATTACTCGCGATTGATTGGCGCAATAATGAAAAGCTGGCTAACCAACTGATCAAAGCACTTGGCCGAGAAGATAAAGCGGCCGCTCGTCAGTTACTGGCTCCGATTGTCAATCGTCAAACCGAATCACTTTCGTCACTTGGCCTCGGCAAAGCCGCCACAGAAACCATCATCATGGGTTACGCTCGTAACGTAGTTTGTGTGTTTTTCTGGTACGCCATTGGTGGTGGAATCGCTGCGTTAATGTATCGCCTTGTGGTCGAGTTAGCTCGAGCTTGGTCGCCAAGTCGCAAGCAATTTTCTCCGTTCGGCTCAACGGCGATCAAGATAGTCGCGATTCTCGAATTTATACCGATGCGTTTGTTTGCTTTGATGATCGTATGTGGTGATAAAGCAACGCACACATTTAAGATGATGTTAGTCCAAAGTCGCTCTTGGCCACTACCCGGCCCAGCCTGGTTGATCACGGCTGTTGGCAACAAGCTTGAACTATCATTGGGTGGCCCTGCGATTTACGACAACACTAAAGCCATTCGCGCAAAATTAGGCGGAAGAATCGCACCGTCAGCTCTGCATCTATCTCAGGTTCAGAAACTACTCTTTGGTCGCATCGCTATCTGGATATTTTTACAAAGCCTAGCCTTACTATTTATTCACCAAGGGATTTAGAGTGGAATCTTCAGCACTTGTTACAAGCCTTACTATTTTGTCTTCCAGCTTATGGCTGCCTTTATCATTTGCAGAAGAAGTACCACTGACTCAAGAACAAGTACAGCCGGCTCAACGCGTGGTCAGCCTTGCTCCTCATGCCACTGAACTCGCGTACAGCGCAGGTTTAGGTAACAACCTTGTCGCCGTAAGTGAACGAAGTGATTACCCACCACAAGCCGATAAGCTTGAAAAAGTGGCAAACTATCAAGGTATCAAGGTTGAGAAGATCATCGCACTTCAGCCTGATTTGATTCTTGCGTGGCCAGCGGGAAACCCGCCCAGAGAGCTCGCGAAACTAGAGCAATTTGGTTTTAATATTTACTACTCCAAGACCAAAAGCCTAGACAGTATCGCAACCAATATTGAACAACTGAGCCAATACGCTAGCGATCCAAGTATTGGCGAAAATAACGCTCAGCAATACAGAGAGCAGCTCAACGCCTTGAGACTAAAATACAAAGATGCCGAGTCAGTAAACTACTTCTACCAACTCAGTGAAAAGCCGATCATCACTGTTGCTCAAGGACACTGGCCAAGTGAGGTGTTTGAGTTTTGTGGTGGACACAATATTTTTGAAGACAGCGCCTCGCCATATCCGCAAGTTGGTATTGAACAAGTTGTATTAAGAAAACCGCAAGTGATCTTCACTTCTCAGCACGCGATTGAGAATGGAACCATGTGGCAAACATGGGAAGATGAAATCCCAGCAGTCGCTCAAAATCAGATTTGGTCCCTCAATTCAGACTGGATTAATCGCCCGACAACAAGAACTTTGAAAGCGATCCAACAAGTATGCGATTTCTTCGATAGAGCTAGGCAAAATCACTAACTATTTGCTGCGTTTTTTCGTACAATTCGCCACCGACCTGTCCCTACAATTTTAACTATAAGAGCACCAGTATCATGGACTCCATGCTGCTTTATATTATCGATTTATTTGGCACTGCCATCTTTGCTGTCTCAGGCGTATTTGTCGCAGGCCGTCTTAAGATGGATCCCTTTGGCGTAGCCGTTCTAGGCAGTGTTACCGCAATTGGTGGCGGCACAATTCGTGACATGGCATTGGGTGCAACTCCCGTGTTTTGGATCACCGATACCACCTACCTTTGGGTCATCATCATCACCTGTTTGTTGACCATGATTATTGTAAGACGCCCGAAACGTCTGGCTTGGTGGATATTGCCGGTATGTGATGCGATTGGCCTAGCGGTGTTTGTTGGCATTGGTGTAGAAAAAGCACTTATCTATCAAGATTCAGCACTAGTGGCGATCATCATGGGTGTCATCACCGGCTGCGGTGGCGGTATTATCCGCGACGTACTTGCCCGTGAAGTGCCTATGATTCTAAGAAGTGAAGTCTACGCGACCGCTTGTATCATTGGTGGCGCTTTCCATACCGTGGCGATCAGCATGGGGCACGACTCAGAAACTGCATTTCTGGCCGGCGTGTTCTCAACACTATTGATCAGGCTTGGCGCTATTCGTTGGCATTTATCATTGCCGACCTTCGCCATCAAATAAGCTATCGTTACAAAGTGAAAGGCTCCGCAAAGGGGCCTCTATCATCTACATTTTAGTGTGAACTAAGCAGCCTTCACGAAATGACCTGCTACGAAATACCAATCCCTTCCAATTTTCATCATTGATTTGTGTGCGTTTACTCGCACACGTTTAAGAGGCCTCTCTCGTACACAAATTGCAAAATATCTCCAAGTCAGTCGAACCAAGATAAATAAGTGGGGGGATTGAGGTTAGCCCCCCCCTTTAATTACACCTGTATAAGCTATCGCTCACAAACGGTAAAGTTAAATATTGGAATAAATATAAAGGTGCTGCTCACCACATAGCCATAGACTCAACAGAACTCAGGACCTTTAGAGAGAGTGAGTAAAAGATGAAAAACATGGCTCGAAAAGCAGAGAACATAGCGTAAGCTTTGACGTTGATATCCACGAAGCCATTAGTTATTAGATTAGCCTTGTAAAGCTTGGCGATAATGAGGTGATGCCAACATTATTTATTTCTTTACGTAGAAAGATCCGCGCCGTCTCAGAGGGGGGAGACTTACGACACAAAAATTCAGCACTTTGGAAAGACGGACATCCCAGAAATGAAAGAGTAACAGCTCTGAAAAATGGGATTATAACGGAGTGGAAAGCCAAGCTTGGTTATCACTACCTGAAATCGCAATGCCGCGATATAAAGGGCTATTCAGTGGTCAATTAAGCTTGAGATATTACAACGTTCAAGGGGCAAATCTTGTCGTTAATATATGATTATATTGAAATTCACCTCATTATCACGCCGAAAAACTGGTTAAGTTCGAAGATTACAAACCTCAAATTGCAACAAAAAGAATCAATTAGACACTCTCTCACAAAAAAACTTACCATCTGGTTAGTAAAAAAAGTGACCGCCATCAAACTTTCTAGTTAAAGTTCCTTATCTACAACCATAAGCTCACTCAATCAAAATAAACCCATCGATAAAAATCTGAACAAACATCACAAAAATGGAACGCTCATCGGCACCAATAAATTATGTTACAAATGGTTTCTAGTGCAAACTCAATTTGCGCATGGCTACAATGACGCGCTCAAAAGTCAATCAGACATAAGTGTTCGAAAAAGCACTTTTAAAACTCAACTAGCCCATAGAAACTGAGTTTATAGAAACAGTACGCATCTGCTTGGCGATCAATTATCGAGCAATTGAGATGGTTATTAACCTTTAATCACGAAATAGAAATCACCCAAAATAAATTATTGACATTGGAATGGTTGTACGTAAAAAACCTGACAGAACTTTTTATTACAAATATAATTTATTACACTTCCATGACAATTAACAAAAATAAAATAAAAGTGAAACAATTAATGCATTTGACTTAATTGTTCTACGTGGATTAACCTTTTAGAACACAAACACTAATTAGGGGATTAAAATGAACGACTCAATTAAAGAAGCTAGACTTAAGAACAACATGAAGAACCCAATTGTTGCCTTAGCACTTGGCTTCTTTATTCCAGGTGCTGGTCAAATGTACGCAGGAAGCGTCATGTGGGGTATTATTAATCTAATCATTGCTATTGTATGTGCAATTACCGTGATTGCATCTCCAATTAGTTTCATCATTTGGGCTGTAGCACTATTTATGGGTTACAAAGGCACAAAAGAGTTTAACAACAAAGTATTGGATACAGCGGAAAGCCAAGCCTAGTCTTTGCAAGAGCAATCGCACAATATATACACTCAATAGTTTGATTTAGTGGCTAGGGCGTGTTGATCTTTCGTGAGTGTTTTTTGAACAGCATGGTAAAGAGTTAT
>NZ_JBFSRM010000020.1:0-107151 GCF_041465805.1 Vibrio sp. 10N.239.311.G01 | reverse complement strand
TAACTCTTTACCATGCTGTTCAAAAAACACTCACGAAAGATCAACACGCCCTAGTCTCACAAATCAGACACTCAGTATAAGTGGCTGTTGTACTATTGATATGTTGTGAATATTCCAATGCGTGATACTTCAATGATTTGTATGCAACAAAACCTGAAATTGCACTGAAAATGTATGGGTAAGCGAGAGGTAGTTACAGAATATTCAAGTGACATTCATGAGGGTTATGGAGGTAGGTTTATTTATGCTTCTGGTTTTTGGTGGGACTTAGAAGTTAGAACTCTTTACTAGAAGGAGCACAACCTAAGTGTTGCAATAGCACATAGATGCTTTCTTGATCGAGTGCCACGCGACGAAATAGATCGGCAAATGTCGGATCTCCACCGAAACACGTTTGGATATAGTGGTTGATTTCATTGCTGTCGTAGCCTTCGACGTACAAAGTTCTAACCCATTGGTACTCAACAGCCTTTAAATTGTTCAGTGTAGACTCGCTAAGAGTGGGGCGTATGACGCTCAAGAGTGGCTCCAAGAAATTCAAATGCATCTATTATGATTGGCGGTATTTAATCAGAGCAAAATGACGACTTTATTACAGTCAAAATAAATCAGTGAACAAGTGCCGATTCATTTCAACCTTTGGCTGGGTATCACGCTCTTATCGTCTGTATTGGGTGTGCAGCGGATTTGGCTGTGTAGAGCACGAAGGTATCAAATAGATCAATGCCAAGCAGGCGCTTGGCATTGTAATAAGGTTTTGTAGGGGGAGGGCAGCTGGTGGACCTTACTTAAGGTACTTCACGTGAGCTTCCATCTCTTCACCAATCTGTTTTCGCATGTTCATTAGGCGAATAGCCGAATCTCGTAATTCGATGTCTTCTGGCGTCTCTGGTATCCACTCTGGCACTTTAGTCGGATTACCATTCTCATCGACAGCGACCATAATAACGATACAGTGAGTTGTTAGGCGGTTATTGAGCTCTTTAGGGTCGCTTGCTTGCACGTCGATAGCGATATGCATTGAAGATGAACCTGTGTAAATGACCTTTGCACTTACTTCCACAAGGTTGCCTACATGAATTGGGGCAACGAATCGAATTCCGCCTGCATAGGCTGTTATACAGTATTTACCGCTCCAACCTGCGGAACAAGCGTAGGCTGCTAAATCGATCCACTTCATTGCTGCACCACCATGAACTTTACCACCAAAGTTCACATCCCCGGGTTCAGCTAAAAAACGCAGAGTAACGTCTCGTTTACCATCTTGTCGGCTATTGCTACTGCTCATCTATCTTCCTTCATTATTATTTTGCTGCGTAACATGCTTGTTACTTGCTAGTAACAATATACTTAAGATGACATAAGTTAAAGCGGATAATCTCATGGTTAAGACTATTTTTTTCAAACAGATGATCAGTTGATGAATATTGGTGCTTAAAGGCGTATCAGGCGAATGGCAAACATGGATGAAGTGATATCAAGCAAGAGAATAGAAATACTGATTAAGTCACTAGATAGGTCGATTGCAAAAAAAACACCTAGCGTAATGCTAGGTGTTTCTAAGCCGTGTGGTACTCATGTCGGTACTTTTTTGTGTTAGCCAACCAACCGCTGTTGATTTGGTTTAGTTAAAGTGGCTGTATCTCAGATACCACTAAAGTGGTAGTGATTATTGTTTTCTTATCAGCTCACTTTTACTGTTTTAAAAAGTATAGATCCTTCGCGTAGATATTTCCTTTCGGATTATTGTTTGGGAAGCCTTTTAGTGTATTTCGCACTAATCGTGTGTGATTGTAATGATATAAAGGTATAACTGCTGAAGAATAGTTGAGTAACGACTCATCGTGCTGATATAAAGTAAAGCGTTTAGACTAATCTTCCGTTTTACTCGCTTGCTGTAAGGGCTCATCATAGTATGGATTACAGTAGCCACTCTCATTTGCTGTGTGAAACGTGAGTTTGAATTTTTACCCTAATGTGAGCGTTGGGTAATGCGTTTAGCTTTGTTGAGGGAGAGGAGCCTCAAGCCTTGGTTTTCTTTTGATTTGAGCAAGGATGACACCGGAAATCACCATCACACCACCAATGATGTGGAACTGGTTAATCTCTTCACCAAGCCATGTCGCGGCTAATACGATCGCAACAACCGGAAGCAAGTTCATGAACATCGCGCTTGAGTCAGCACCAATCGTGTCAATCGCCTTCACCCACATCCAAGGCGCTAAAATTGAAGCGGCAACTGCGGCGTAAGCTATCAATGGGATCGCTTGTTGTTGTGGTAAAAGCTGTTCGCTGGTAAGCCAAAGTGGCGTAAGCATCGCGACAGCAAACAGACCCTGAATGTAAATCACCACCCAGCTACTGATGGGCATTTTCCAGCGTTTCAAGAGCACACAGTAAGACGCATAAACAAAGGCTGCAATTAGCATATAACCATCACCTTGAGTCAATTCTTGATGCATGAAGAACAAAGGGTCGCCTTTACCTAACATCAGAGCTAAGCCTGACAGTGACAACACACCGCCAACAATACTCAAACTAGAAATCGACTTGTGCAACAAAGGAACGCTTAGAAACACGCTGATCAATGGGACTAAAGACGTGATCAAGGCCATGTTGGAAGCGGTTGTGGTTAAGCCTGCGTAGTAACCTAGAGATTGGTTCAATACCATGCCTAAAAATCCGAGGAACGCTAATTTCGATAGGTTTGGCTTAATGACAGCCCACTGCTTCATCACCGGGCGAATACAGAAAGGCGTGAGAATTAACATCGCAAAAAACCAGCGGTAAAAACTCATCGCGCTAGGTTCTATGGTGCTTGCAGCAAGCTTGTTGACGATTGCATTGGCGCCCCAGATACAGACTGTAAAAAATGGTAAGAGATAATGCATGTGAATTCCGTCGCAAATGAGTTGATGCGGCTAGTTTGACAGGTCGTTATACTTACAAGTATCTTTAGAAAGACATCAGGCGCGATAGGAAGACAAGTTTGAAAAAACACTCCAGAAACCTTCACCCATCCTTATCAATTGATAAGGCACCATCCAACGTATTTATGAATTTTGAAGCGTTTCTTTCGAACACTGAAACCCGAGTTCATAGCCACTCATGGGGACAGGTTCAATTGATCAGTGGCGGTATATTAGAGATGGAAGCGGAAAGCACCCGATTTCTAGCACCACCACATTTGGCGATTTGGGTACCGGCCGGGGTGATGCATTGCAGTTATAACCGTAAGCCTTTGGACTACTGTTCGCTAAATATCGCCCCAGAACTCACGCAACACCTGCCAGATAAAACTAGCCTTATAAAGATCACGCCGATTGTGTCTTCTATTATCGATGACTTTCGCGAGCGTGGAATCAATGTTGCAGAAAAAGAGCAAGATCAAAGGCTCGTTCAGGTACTGCTTGACCAACTTGCGCAGCGTGAGGTTGAACACCACTTCTTGCCTTCGACCGACAATAAGTACCTCGCGCCTATATTGGCTTCTGTTGAAGAAAACCCAACCGACGAAGTGACACTGAAAGATTGGGCTGAACGTGTCCACACTACGGAAAGAACCCTTTCTCGCCACTGCCAGACGGAGCTTGGAATGAGCTTTACAGAGTGGCGACTACGAGTGCGCTACCTGTACTCAATGGACTTGTTAAGAAACGGCCAATCGGTTAAAGAGGTCGCTCTTACATTGGGTTATAACCAAGCAAGCCCATTTATCACCATGTTCAAACGTTACGCGAACCAAACGCCAGAGCAGTATAAGAACCGTTTGTTGTAGCTCGGTCTTGTTGCCAAAAGAACGGATGTTTGCGCTAGTTAGTGCGTAGATAGACCACAAGTGAATAGATAGACCATAAGTGAATACGTGCAGTATGAGCTTATGGAATCGCCCCTAACAGCCCATATATTTCGCTCTGTTGTTCGGTGACATCCTCATAGTGTTGGTTCAATAGAGCACTGTTGCTGCTCACTTTGAACAGTATGTACGTTTCTCCGTCGACCTCGAACCAATTGAAGGTTCCATGCTGGTTATACGTGGTCATTGTTTTGTTTATCTTCATGAGATATACATTAGCAGCGCAAGACATGCAGACGTACATAAGCCAAAGAAAGAAAAGAAAAACCACGAGCCTAATACTGTTTTTTCTTTTCCTACCTCTTCATTACTTTGCTGCCAACCAAGTTCACGAACCTGAGCCTTGGTAAGGTTTAAGTCTAGTTTCTCTATGTATTTGTTGAGTTCGTCATTGTGTACTGAGCTAATCATGTTCTATCTCCCCTAAGCATAAGATTGGTATTTTAGGGGAGCCCAGTGTTTGGTTAAATTAGATATTTTTCAACAGGCGTTAAGATAAATAGAACACGTGAAACAACAAAAAACCTCCGTGGTGGAGGTTTTGGTTGAAAGTGTTTTAGTCGATGGTTATGGCGATGTATTTGTTGTTAGATTCCACCTGTATTAATACACAATCTAATACCCAGTCAACTCCATATAGCCAGATCCGGAATGAGAACCTTTAATCATGATTGGCCCCTCCCAATAAGGAACCGACAGCGGCATTTTGGCATTTGGATTGAGTGCCGAGACGGTCAGTTCTATTTGCTGGCTTGGAATCGAAACTTGCCACTCTGTTGGGTATTCACGCCCGTCGATTTTAGTTTGCTTGATGGCGGTTAAGCTGATGTCTTGCTGCTTAATCGCGATGCCGGAGCCATCTTGATTCATCAACCTCGCATGAGAATAGCTGGCTTTGCCTGTAGTTGAGTTTCGAAGTTGAAATACCACCAAGCTGGTTTCATCACTCAGCCTTAGCGCAAACCAATCCCAACCTTGTTGCGAGTCGAGTAAAAACTGTGAGCTCCATTCTCTGTCTATCCAACCTTTGCCGGAAACTTGATGGGTGACGCCATCAATAGTTACCTCGCCCGATACATTGATGAATGGTTGGCTGTAGTAATAGGAAGCCACTTTGCCATCGCTACTTTTAGTGCTGTAGCCTTGTTCGCCTTGCTTTTGATATGGCGCGTTGTTGGTAAGCTTAAGCGAGTATCCAAATTGATCCGAGTTGGCGACCAGTGTGGCTGGGAACAGGTCATCGGTCGTCGACGTCCATTGCCAATCATCGAGGTAAACACGAAACGGCGAATCGCTTACACCCGCCAGTTCAGCTTGGTCACGTGACCATTTTTCATCGGCATAGTGTTTATTTTTAGTGGTGACAGCGCTGTGCGCCATGTAAATCTGCTGACTTTGCCACGTAGTTTCCTTGGTGCTATTGCCACTTTCATGTGGTGCAGCCGCAAAGCGGAACTGTGTCCATTGCACACCTAACACATTGTCTTCTTCATCAATTAAGTTTGCGGTTAAATACCACCATTCATGACGAAAATCTGGATGTGCTTGATGGTCGGCAGGGAAGGCGATGTCGATACCTTTAACTACCGGTGTGAATTGATCAGTCTCTTTTTGTGTTTCATCGTCGGTTTGTTTTCCAGTGCCAAGTATTGAGCCCATATTTTGAGCTGATGGTTGAGTGGACTCCTCACACCCTAAAAGGAGTAAGATGCCAAGTGTGAGAACGAAAACTCTCATTGATCGATTCATCACAACACCTCACTTTGCAAGCTGGATACCACGGGTTTACTGACCAAACGCCACAGTGGGATCAAGGTCGCAATCACAGCCACTAAAATGGTGATGGCTGCGATGCTGAGTGCATCACTCCAATTCCACACATAATTTAAACTCCAACCAAAGGCGCGCAGGGTAACGATGTCCGTCAACACATAACCGACCATAGCGCTGAGTGGTAAGGCGATAACCAGAGTGAAGGCGACCAGAACAACGATTTGCCCGACCACCATCGCCATCAATTTTTTCTGACTAACACCGAGCGCGTACAACCTTGCAATGGCGGCTTTGCGTGCATCGAGCAACATGAAACAGGCGCAGAACAACCCAATCACCGCCACCATTAAAGTGACGCCATTAAGCGCCCGCGTGATGGCAAAAGTTTGTGAGAAGATATCTAAAGCGATCGATTTGATCTGTGCTTGATCGTAAAGCTGACTAGGGTGCAAATTGAGTTGTTGGCGTAGCTGTTCGTACACCACTTGTGGGTCGCCAGATACTTTGATTCCCAAGCTGGTGGGTAAGTCAGTAAACCCGCTTTCGAGCCATAAATTAGGTGCAAGCAACACTTCGCCATTCGGTGAGCCGTAATCATGGAAAATCGCCCCGACGATGAGTGTTTTGTCTTGGATCGCGTCGAGCTTTAGTCGGCTTCCAAGGGACAAGCCGAGCTTCACTGCCGTAGGTTCGCTGATCGCCACGAATTCACCTTGGTAAAAGCGCGTCCAGAAATCATCAAGGTGGGATTGAAATACCATGGTTTGCTCAAGTGTGTCTTTGTCTTTGGTGTCGAGCAAAGTAGGTAAGCCCTGCAAGTTATCGTCGACATAATATTGCTTATAAACGGTTTCAACATTTTCAAACTGCTCTAACGCACGTTCCACATTCGCGATTTCACCTTGAGCAGGGCTAACGTAAATATCGGCATGTAAGCGCTGTTCAAGCCATTGCTTTAACGTGGATTCAAAGCTGCCGACTAAGGTATTCATTCCCATGTTAGCGGTGACGGCGAGAAGCAACGCCATCATGGCAAGTGAGAGAGGGGAGATAAGTTCACGTAGCTCAGCAAACAGATATTGTATTAACCCCGATTGGGTGCGTTTTTCGCTCCAGTTCGCTAGCACGCTTAGCGTTTTGGGCAGGTACAAAGGAATCGATACCACTAACACACCGAGCCATGCCATGGTGAAGCGATGATGTTCGCTCATCCATAAACCTGCTAACGCGAGAATAGTTAATACTGACCCGATAACAAACAGCTGATTTTCGTTAGACGTTTCCGGCGCTTGATAGAAACCGCCATGGGAAGAGAGGGGTTGTCGCACCCGCTGTTTAAAGTGTTGCCAACAAGCGACAAGCGTTGCGGCCAGCGTGAGTAGCAGTGCCTGCACTAACCATTGCCACTGCCATGTACCGGGAAGCAGTGTTGCACCATAAAGTTGCTCAAGTGTTATCGCGACGGTTGGATGCAGCCAATGGCTGAGTTGGATGCCGAGAATGAAACCAAGCGACGCGCCTAGTGTGACTAAAAGAGTCAGCTCGACTAACAGAGCTGAAAACACGATGCTTGGCGCAATGCCGGCTTGTTGAATTTGCACCAATAGCCGATTACGCTTCAGTAAACTGTACTTCACACCATTGTAAGCGATGAATAGGCCAACCAAAAACGCCAACAGACTCATGGCGGTGAGATTGAGGTGAAAGCTATCGGTAATTGAACCCAGATCCGTACTTTGGTTGTTGGAAATCCATCGTCCTTGCTCGCCAATAAGGCTTTGCCATTTATCCTGAGGATTGCTCTTAGTGTCGCTCTTAGTGTCAAAAATAGCGATGTAGCTCAGTTGCCCTTGCTTGTTAAGCAGTTGCTGAGCGAACCCAATATCCATCAACATTCGGCTACCTAGCTGCCATTCATCTGGTAGCACTACCACTTGAGTGAGCACTTCATCCAAAGTGAGTGTGTCTACTCCTCCCAAGTTCTGGTGTTGCGACTGGCTCATCATCACAATGGGTTCACCCGCTAAGAGTTGCGGCAAAGGTAAGGCATTGTCGAACAGGGAAATGTTTGGTTCTTTGGTTTGAGTGTTGCTTTGTTCGTCGACGCGAGCGTGACGAGATCTTGAAGTGAGGGCGGCGATCAACTCACTGCCTTGAACTGACCAACGTCGACCTTGCTCGTCTCTTACTCGCCCTTCTATAACAGGTAGCGCTGCGCTTAATCCACTTTGTCTTAAGCTGAAGTAGAGCGATTCCGGCAAATAGTTTTGCCCTGCTGGTGGAATGATAAGGTTCTGCGCTTGAGCGCTAAGTTGCTCGGTCGATTCTGCATAACTGCGCTTGGCATTGAGGTTGATGGCTTGCACTGCGACAAACAAGGTGACCGCTAACACAATGCCGATCAGAATCGCTGCGGCTTGCAATGGTGATTGACGATAGTGCGCCGCGAATAGATTCAGAGTCAGTTTGGTATGGGTGAGCTGGTTCTGAGCGAAGCCAGTTTGCTTCATTGGATTACTCACAACGCTGCTGCTCTTGGGGTTAGATCGGCGTTCCTTAAACAACCATCATCTAACACCAATTTTGTCTGCATAAAGCTGGCGCATTCTGGGCTGTGCGTAACCAAAAGCACCGCAGTGTTGCCTTGAGTGGTGATTTCACTCAGCAGCTTCATAACCTCTAACCCTGCTTTGTGGTCGAGGTTGCCTGTGGGTTCGTCGACAAGCAATAGTTTGGGTTTATGGGCTAGCGCGCGCTATTGCGACTCGTTGTTGCTGACCGCCAGAGAGTGCGGATACATGTCTTTCGAGTAACTCGTTGATACCCAATGCATCAACTAAATAATCGCACCAGTCGCTCCATTTTTGTTGATTCAAATGGAGCGGGAAGGCGATGTTTTGTTTTACGTTGAGTGGGGTTAGTAAGTTGAACTGTTGAAAGATCACGCCTAGCTTTTGATGGCGGAATCGGCTCCACTGTGGATCTCTCCAATCTGATGTGTTCTCGTTATCGAGCCACAACTCGCCACCAGTTAGAGGTTCAAAGCCCGCGATTAGGTTGAGTAAAGTACTCTTTCCACTGCCACTCGCCCCTGTTAAAGCCACGCTTGCGCTTGTCGCCAAAGCGAAGTCGACATTTTCCAGCACGTGATGGGTATCGTTGCCATCAACAAAGCTTTTGCTGGCATGTGTAAGTGTGACAATTGGGCTTTCCATTTCCTTTCCTTATAACCAAAACCTACCATCAAAAGGTGTCGTTACTTGTGGCAATTACTGAAGCGACAAGCTCTATAAAACTGTAGACAACAATTTGAAAAAGAAAGCGATTTATATCGAATAATTAATAACTTGTACTGCGAAAAGAGAGAAATAGATCAGTGTGAGGAGGAATACAGGTTTTTGTGGGAGCTTAGAGTCACCTCAGAGGCTTTCGAATTTATCGTCAGACGGTTCGTGACCACGTTTAAGTGCAATAAATCATGGTTTAACGTGTTAAAGGTTTTCTTTATGAAAGTGTGTTGGGGGAGGGGGATAGTGCTGTTTCTCTAACTTGTTAATGCCCCCAAGTTTCTTAGAGTATTAATTCTCTTGTTTTTACCCACTTTAGTTAGCCAAGTTCAACTAATCATTGTTTCATGTTTACTTGGTGGATTCTTATTACTGTCTCTGTGCAGACATTTCGTGTCCTCCCCTCTCCTGAGTTATACGCTTTGGTCTAAATAGGCAAGTATTCGCAATATCATTCAATCTATGTAAGTGGTGATTACAAGCTGTTCTAACAATTATAATTCCTTATTAATGAATGACTGTTTTTATAAGTTTCGGGCATTTGTGTTTAATAGTCCACAATATCAGTCACAAATCGGTCAATAACGGGCTTGATGGCGATTTCGTCACAGTTTTGCCATTTTTTCATTGGTAAATTAATAATCAAGCAAGCGGGAGACCATTATGAGAAGCCTACAAATTGTTGAACTAATAAATGATCAAAGAAGTGCAACCGTCGAAGAAATAGCAGAAGCCTTTAATGTTTCTGTGGAAACCATTCGTCGAGATTTAAAAAAGCTTGATGAATCGGGCGCACTTAAAAGAGTTCATGGTGGGGCTATTAGTGTTCAAGAAATTGATGAAGGTCTTTCTTTTCATGCGCGTTCTAAGGACTATATAGAAGAAAAGGAATTACTGGTAAGCAAAGCGTTAGATTATATTAAAGAAGAAATGGTAATAGGTTTAGACGCAAGTTCATCGAGTTGGTGTCTCGCTCGAGAGATTCCAAATATCAGTTGCACTATTATTACCAATTCTCTTCAGAATGTTATTGCCCTTGAAGGTAAAAGTAATATTAATGTAATTTGTACTGGTGGCAGTTATTCCGAGAAGTACAGTAGTTTCTATGGTCCACTAGCAGTGGAGACACTGGCTAATATGTCTTTGGACGTCTGCTTCTTTTCCTGCGTTGGGTTTGATTATGACTCAGGAGTTTGGGATTCAAATGAATATAACTATCAAATAAAAAGAAGTTTTATCGATATATCTGATCAAGTTATTCTAATTGCCGATAAATCTAAATACAAAAAAAGAAGTCTTCTTAAAATATGTGATAACGAATCGGTAGATGTAGTAATAACTGATTTGTAATAACGTGAAACAAAATAAACTTTAAAATAAAAATAAATAATTTAATTAATAAATAAGGATATCTTATGAATGATACTCTCAATATAAGTTCGTCTGAAACACAGAGGAATAATAAAGTAGAGGTAATACCAAAGGAAATTAAATTTGCTTTTTGGCTACTATGTTGTTGTTTTGCCATGTGGGGTTTGGCAAATAACATGACTGATGTACTTATTGCACAGTTTCGAAAAGTATTTACTTTAACCGATATGCAATCCGGTTTGGTACAAACGGCTTTCTATGGCGCTTATTTTTGTTTGGCTCTTCCCGCTGCGCTTTTCATACAGCGATACAGTTATAAAGCCGGAGTGCTTTTGGGCCTTGGATTGTTTGCAACCGGCGCACTGCTATTTTATCCCGCCGCGCAAGCAATGGAATATTTACCTTTCTTGCTGGCATTATTTGTTCTAGCTGGCGGTCTCTCCATTCTAGAAACAAGTGCCAACCCATACATATTAGCGATGGGTCCTGAAGAAACCGCAACTCGACGTCTAAATATTGCTCAAGCTTGTAACCCTATTGGTTCGATCACTGGGGTGTTAATTGGCAAATTTTACATCTTATCGCAACTAAACCCTGCAACGGATAGTGAACGTGCGGCCATGGCTGCTGACGAACTAGCGAAAATTCAATCTGACGAACTGTACGCAGTAATGATGCCCTATATGGGCGTAGCAGTTGTTATTGCTTTAATTTGGCTATTGATTCTTAAAACTAAGATGCCGGCCGCAAAGGACACAAGTACTACCGGTGAGTCTACATTTGGTCAGGCGTACCGCCGTATTGTCAAGCGAAGCCACTTCACCAAAGGCGTGTTAGCTCAGTTTTTCTATGTCGGTGCGCAAATTGGTTGTTGGTCATGGACTATTCGTTACGTGATGCAAGAAGTCGGCGGTACAGAAGCAGAAGCGTCAACATACCTACTGACATCTATTGTGATTTTCTCTGTCATGCGCTGGGTTTGTGTCGCGCTGATGAAACACATTGAACCACAAAAACTACTTGCTGCTTTGGCTGCGATCGCTGCGATTTTAGTCGCTGTAATCATGGTAGTGGGTGGGTTAGCAGGAGCTTATGCACTAGTCGGTGTGTCTGCATGTATGTCTCTGATGTTCCCGACTATTTTTGGGCTATCACTGAGAGATTTAGGGTCTGATTCAAAGTTTGGTGGAAGCTTCTTAATCATGGCAATCCTGGGTGGTGCACTGCTAACCGCCATCATGGGGCAAATCTCAGATGCAGCAGGCATTGGTGCCGCATTTGCTATCCCATTCATTGGCTTCGTTTACCTAGTGTACTACGGCGCAAAAGGTTACCAAGTTAAGTAAAGAATTATCCACAGGGGCAGCATTAACCTGCCCCCTGAATTAAAGAAATAATAAGGAACATCAATGATGTCACAGTTAGTTAAAATCGGTATTCGTCCTACCATCGACGGTCGTCAAATGGGTGTACGCGAATCTCTTGAAGATCAAACTATGGGAATGGCTCAGCGCGCAGCTCATTTTATTCAAGAGAATATTCGCCATGCTAGCGGAGAGAAAGTGGAGTGTATCCTTGCCGACTCTTGTATTGGTGGTGTAGCAGAATCTGCTGCGACGGCTGACAAATTTAAACGTGAAAATGTGGGCCTTGTACTGACAGTAACACCGTGTTGGTGTTATGGCACAGAAACCATTGATATGGACCCGCATACACCAAAAGCCATCTGGGGTTTCAATGGTACTGAGCGTCCAGGTGCAGTATACCTAGCCGCCGCGATGGCAGGCCACTCACAAGTGGGTTTACCGGCATTCTCAATTTACGGCAAAGAAGTGCAAGACGCAGGAGACGAGTCAATCCCAAGTGACGTACAGGACAAGATTCTTCGCTTCTGCCGTGCAGGTTTAGCCGTCGCGTCAATGCGCGGTAAATCTTATCTCTCGATGGGCTCTGTATCTATGGGCATCGCGGGCTCTGTGGTTAACCCTGAGTTCTTCCAGAAGTATCTGGGCATGCGTAATGAATATGTCGATATGACAGAAATCAAACGCCGTTTGGATCGAGAAGTCTATGACAAGAAAGAGTTTGAACTGGCACGTGCTTGGGTACGAGACTGGTGTAAAGAAGGTAAAGATTATAACGGCACCCCTTTCACCGAAGAGCGTAAAGCAGAGGATTGGGATACCGTCATTAAGATGACCATGATCATGCGCGATTTGATGCAAGGCAACCCAAAACTTGCAGAGCTAGGCTTTGGTGAAGAATCGCTAGGACACAATGCTATTCTGGCTGGCTTCCAAGGTCAGCGTCATTGGACAGATCATTTGCCCAATGGCGATTTTTCAGAGGCCATCTTGAACTCCTCATTTGATTGGAACGGCATTCGTGAACCAATCTGTGTGGCAACAGAAAACGACGCGTTGAACGGCGTAAATATGATGTTTGGTAAGCTACTGACGGGTGAGGCTCAGGTTTTCCATGATGTTCGTACCTACTGGTCTGAAGATGCGGTAGAGCGTGTGACAGGGACCCGCCCAGATTCCGGTTTCTTGCACCTGGTTAACTCTGGCTCAGCAGCGCTCGATGGGGCAGGTAAAGCGAGAACAGCTGATGGTAAGCCGGCGATGAAACCGCACTGGGAACTGACACAAGCCGACGTTGAAGCGTCTCTAAATGCAACGAAATGGTGCCCAGCCATTGAAGAATACTTCCGTGGGGGCGGCTTCTCGTCTCAGTTCCTAACTGAAGGTGGTATGCCATTTACTATGCATCGAATCAACATTATCTCGGGTATTGGTCCAGTGCTGCAAATTGCTGAGGGGCACTCTATCGAACTGCCAGAAGATGTTCATAATACCCTAAATGAGCGCACTAACGCGACTTGGCCAACGACCTGGTTCGTCCCTCGCTTGACTGGCCAAGGCGCATTTAAATCGGTTTATGACGTTATGGCAAACTGGGGCGCTAACCACTGTGTTATCACTTCAGGCCACGTTGGCGGCGATTTAATCTCTCTCGCTGCAATGCTGCGTATTCCGGTATCGATGCATAACGTGGATAGCCAAGACATCTTTCGTCCGCATACTTGGTCTGCATTTGGTCAGGATGTTGAGGGACAGGACTATCGCGCTTGTCAGAACTTCGGCCCTATCTATAAGTAATTCAATAGGTAACTAATTTTGCCTGCCCCAACTTGGGGTAGGCCTTAAAGGGGTGAGTTATGTCGATTGCTATTATTCTTGATTGCGGAGCCACCAACGTCCGCTCTATTGCGATTAACCAGCAAGGTGAAATTGTTGCGTCGCACTATATTGCTAATGAAACGCTACAGAATGGCACTAAACATGTTTGGGATTTTCAACAGATTTGGAAAAAGCTTGTTGAGTGTTCAAAGCAGGTAACGGCTCAAATTAATTCGACGGATATTGTTGCCGTTTCTGTCACTACCTTTGGAGTGGACGGGGCGCCCTTCGATAAAGATGGAAAGCAGATCTATCCCATTATTTCTTGGAAATGTGCTCGTACCGCGCCTGTGATGAGCCAGATCTCGCAAGATATTGACCGCGATGAACTGTATTTGACCAACGGCATCGGGGATTATTCGTTCAATACCTTATTCAAGCTTAAGTGGTTGAAAGACAACGAACCAAAAGTCTATAGCAATATGGATAAGTGGGTGTTTATTTCGTCGATGTTGACACAAAAGCTGACGGGCGAATTAACAACCGATCGAACGATGGCTGGCACGTCGATGATGACGGACCTAGACAGCGGTGACTGGAATGAAGGGGTATTACAGTACCTAGAGCTGACGAAGGCGCACTTTCCTCCCATGGTTGAAGCGGGCGAAATAGTGGGTTGTTTAAAAGACGATGTCGCCTTCCTGCTTGGCATTCCAAACAGAGTTCCAGTGATTTCAGCAGGTCACGACACTCAGTTTGCTTTGTTCGGCTCTGGTGCCAAAGAGAATCAGTCTTTCTTAAGCTCAGGGACTTGGGAGATCTTGATGGCTCGTTCGCCACGTCCTCAGTTAAAACCTGACTATCTCAAAGAGGGCATGACAACAGAGCTTGATGCTAAAAATGATTTGTTTAACCCAGCAATCCAATGGCTCTCTAGTGCAGTAATGGAATGGGTCGCCAACACCTACTTTACGGATATTGCCGAGAGCAGCAGTAAATACGCGGTGATGGTTTCGGAAGGGGAAGCGGCCCCTATCGGTGCAAATGGCGTTAGGTTCGATCCATCCTTTTTACTTGGTGGTGACGGTAAAGGAAATGGTGCGATTACTGGCCTGTCCATTAATGCCACAAGGGGCGAGATATACCGCGCCGCTCTAGAAGGACTGGCCTTCAAACTCAAGAGCAGTCTGCACTATCTTTCCACGACTTGTCGCTTAAATACCGAGTGTTTAATGGTGGTGGGTGGTGGGTCTAAAAATAGACTGTGGAACCAAATAAGAGCTGACGTTGTTGGCATCCCTATCCATGTGGTTGAACAGCCTGAAGCCACAGTGACGGGGGCAGCGATGTATGCCTTTGCAGGGGCTGGGGTATTTATTGATGCCAATCATGCCCAAGAAAATATGAAGCCTGCTTACCAAGTCATCACCCCGTCTGAGAGCCGTGAACAATACGCCCAGTTATTGGAGGAAATACACAATGCTTAAAGGAATCCATCCGGCAATAAGCCCAGAACTGCTTGCCGTATTAAGTCGAATGGGGCATGGCGATGAAATTCTGTTTGCCGACGCCCATTTTCCTGCGGAGACGTTTGGATCGCATGTGGTGCTAAGAGCCGATGGCGTGAATATCGATACGCTGTTAGAGGGCACAATACCGCTATTTGAGCTCGACGTGTACTGCCAAAGCCCGCTGATCATGATGCAAGCAGTAGAGGGTGACCAGCTCGACCCAACAGTTGAATCGAAATACATGGCGGCAATCACAAAGACCACGAAAGACAAGCCTGCATTAGAACACATGGATCGTTTTGATTTTTACGACCGCGCCGAAAAATGCTTTGCAGTTGTACTGACGGGCGAAACCGCTAAATACGGAAACATCATTTTAAAGAAAGGCGTAACGCCAGCTTAAGGAAGTAATACGATGACAATAACAAGAAATGAACTAGCACAAGACATTATCGATACATGCTTAGAGATGACTAAGCTGGGATTAAACCAAGGCACCGCAGGTAATGTCTCGGTGCGCTATGAAGGTGGTTTATTGATCACTCCAACGGGTATTGAATATGAGAATCTGACACCGGAAAAGATCGTTTTTGTAAGCGAATCCGGAGAATTTGAGGAAGGCAAAATTCCATCAAGCGAATGGGCTTTTCACCTAACCTGCTACCAAGCGAGAGAGGATTGCCATGCCGTTGTTCACAACCACGCCATTAACGCGACAGCAGTGTCTATACTCAATCGTCCAATCCAGGCGATCCACTATATGGTTGCAGCATCGGGCGCGGCAGAAATACCTTGTGTACCTTATGCTACCTTTGGCTCTCCTAAGTTGGCTGATTATGTAGATGCTGGCATTCGTCAAAGTAAATCTATTCTTCTTCAACATCATGGCATGATCACCGTTGGTGAAAATCTGAAGAAAGCATTGTGGTTAGCACATGAAACCGAGGTATTGGCTGAGCTTTATCTCAAGTGTGCAGCGATTCAGCCAGACGTTCCAGTGCTTCCAAACCAAGAGATGGATCATGTACTCGATAAGTTCAAGACGTATGGATTGCGAGTTGAGAAGTAATTGATATCGGCCCGATCCGTCGGGCTCTTACCGTAAAGGAATGACTATGGTGTTTGCATTAAATTTACCAAAACTATCATTATCCGGCGTAGGTGCGGTGGCAGAATCTGTTGCAGTGTTGGACTGTCGACCCGTAAAAAAAGCAATGATAGTGACAGATAAAAACCTTATTGAATTGGGGATATTAGATTCTCTTTATTGTGCACTCGATGATAAAGGGTTCGATTATGTCACCTTTGATAAGGTCACCCCTAACCCGACCGTTAGTTTGGTTAATCAAGGTGCTGAGTTTTACCAACAGAGCGGGTGCGATTGTTTGATTGCGGTTGGTGGCGGTAGCCCTATTGATTGTGCGAAAGCGATTCGTATTGTCACATCAAATGAAGGCGAAATCACCGATTATAATGGGGTCGGCCTGGTTAAGAATAGCGGTGCGTTCTTTATTGCTATTAATACAACGGCGGGAACAGCGGCGGAGATGACGTCCAATTCGGTGATTACCGATGAGAAGAATCTCGTTAAGATGGTGATCGTCGACACCAAACAGATTCCAGATGTTGCGGTTAACGACCCATCATTGATGGTTGGTTTGCCTGCCTCTGTTACCGCTGCAACGGGTATGGATGCGCTGACCCATGCCATTGAGTCGGTTGTGACTCCTGGCGCCCATCGTTTAACACTTCCGACCGCACTCGAGGCGGTTAAGCTAATTGCCAAATGGCTGCCTATGGCAGTAAAGGATGGAGCGAACATAGAAGCTCGGTCGGCACTTGCTGATGCGCAATTTTTAGCGGGGATGTCGTTCAACTCAGCCGGATTAGGCGCGGTTCATGCGTTGTCACATCAGCCTTCGGCAACACACAACCTAGCGCATGGCGTTTGTAATGCTATCTTGCTGCCTGTGGTGAGCGCATTCAATGCTCAAACGGTTCCAAGTGCGTTTAGGGAAGTAGCTGAAGCGATGGGTGGGGATACGTCTCAGTTAGACGACACTAATGCAGCCCTATTAGCGGTGGACCTGATTTGCACGTTGTCTCGTGAAGTGGGTATCCCTTCTGGGCTGGCTCATCTTGGGGTTAAGCATGCGGATATTGATGGTTGGGTTCAAAAAGCCATGGATGATGTTTGTATGGGAGGCAACCCAAGAACGTTGACCAGTGAAGACGTTTATCACCTTTACGAGTTGGCGTTATAGCAACCGTGTAGTGGTACTGTAGTGGCTGAGTGAATTTGGCCACTTGATTGGAGGTTTGCAATACTTGAAGTGATTCATAATCACTAATTTAGGAAACTCGCTGAGAAGATTTTGTCCAACTATGAGTTGGCCTTTGCAGATCATTCATCCAATATTAACCGTTTTACTCAGTACAGATGTGGTGTTGGAAAATGGGAACAAAAACGACCTAACCACGCTCTAAGCGTCGTTAAGTCGTTATTGGTTTGAGGTCAGGGGTTAATTGAGTGCTTCGATCAGAGTGATTTCGCGTTTGATCTGCTTACTCTCTTGCTCAGTTGCCTGCGCCAGTTTCTTTTCGCGTGTGGTTATGGCTGCTTGTTTGGCTTCGTCAGATGTGAACATCAGTTCTTTTACGTTGATAGAAGCGATGTTTGTGTAGCGGCCATCGTCACTGGTCGGGATTGATATGGTTTCATCATTAATCAAAGACTTTACGATCTCTCGCTGTTCATTGTAGCGGCTCTCTAAACCAGAAAGAGCCCATCGCTGCTGAGTTTTACCTTCATACTGACCGTTCTTTTCTTCTTTAAGATACTTGATTGTCATATTACGGATCGTGCCTGCTTCTTCTCCATACTCTGCTTCCGTATCAAAGAGTACAGGGAATGATTCACCTTCTAGCACGCCGCCTTTCTTGGTTAGATGACCCATTCGATAGCTATTCATACCAATACGGATTTCTGTTTGATCAGTAACCGGTGTGCCATCTGCAAACGCGAGGTTGGTGATGCGTGTACCTGCAGGCTGAGTGAGGTCGATGGTATAAGTCACGCCCGCGAAGAAGTCATTAGTTGAGTATTTTGAAGCTCTGCGTTCAGGGTTAAAGCTGTAGGTCACATCACCGGGTTGCACTGAGTTGAAGTAGCCCGCAGACCATTCCATGTAGGTTCTTAACTCTTTGCCTGTCATCTGGTAGACAGTGATTTCGCCACCTGCGTATTGGTAGTTGTACGCGATGTCTTTGGCTTTGATTGGGCCAACATCGAGCTCTGCATTGTCGTTGTCTATTTGAAGTGCAATGACATTGGCTTTGGGTGCATAGAAGAAGCTCGCTTCTTGGTATAGCGCACTGATGCCTGTGTCTTGAACGTGGACTTGAGGGATACCGCGGATTTCATTTTCAGGGACTAAATCAACGCCGGTAAGCTGAGCGATAGGTCTGTTCGCCATTTCTCGGAGTTGTTTGTGATAAGGCTGGTATAGCTCGTCCATATTCTGATCAGAATCTATACCTTTAATTTTATAGGTGAAGCTGTCTTTGTTGACGAGAGTGAATGTGCCATCGCGCTCTTCAAATTGAAGATCAATACGAGATAGGGCGCGGCCATATTTGTCGGGTTCAGTAATAATAACGCCATTTACAACGGCTTTATCGATGCGAGTGTGCATGTGGCCAGCGACGATGGCATCAAGCTCTGGGTTTGCATTGGCAATGTCGGTGACACCGGTGTCGGCAATGTCATTCTCGTTCTCAATTCCCATATGGGCAACCAATATGATGGCATCCACTTTATCATCAATCTCTTTGACGATTTTCTTCACTTCCAAGGTTGGATTAGTGAAAGTGACGCCTTCTAAACGGTTGGTACCTTGCGCAAAGACCTCCGTCATTGGGGTATCCATTCCGATCACGCCGATCTTAATGCTACCGCGTTCTAGGATGGTGTAACCAGGCAGGAATGGGTTTCCGTTTTTGTTCTTGATGTTGCCACCGAGAGACTGCCCTTTAAATTGGGTAACGGCCCTGTTGAGGGTTTTGAGGCCAAAGTCGAATTCGTGGTTACCTAAAACCCACACATCGTATTTCATGTGATTAAAGCCAAGCATCATTGGATCAACGGGCTCGTTTTTGAAGGTTTCTACGAAGTTGCCTTGGATGGTATCGCCAGCGTCGACAAGGATAATGTTAGATTGCTCTTTGCGGATCTCACCAACTTTGGTCGCGATTTGGCTCAAGCTACCACGAGTGTTGAGTTTATCTGCCGCGTAATCCCACGCCATAAAATGACCGTGGATATCTGAAGTACCCAGTATCGTGACATCGTGTATATCGCCATCAGCTGCAAAGGTGGGAAAGGCTAGAGAGAGTAGGATGGCGCTTGATAGTATGTGTCTTTTCATAAGTATGTTCACATCGTGGTTTTAAGTATGACGCTACCATATAGAATCGAGGTTATCTTATGGGTGATCAGTATCATATTTCTAATGATATAACTAATTGATGTTTCAAATAAATGTGATTCATGACCATCTCGTAACCACTTAAGTTATGGAGAAATGCACCACAACTCTTCGCTATCTTTTCAATCTTCGATTTCTTTAATCAAACTTCCTAAGCGATGGTGTATTAACAAGCACGCTTGTAAGTTGTTGAACGTCTTGCCTGTTGAAATAAACAAGGTATATATCGTCCAACTCTCACTTACTGTGGCAGTAAGATGATCTTGCCCTCTAGGCGTGTGGTTTTCGATTCAATGAGATCAATCGCGGTTTGCACTTCATCGAATGGTAGATAGCGGTCAACGTCGAGCTGAATGTCGTTTGTGATGAAGTGATCTAGCATGGTCGTGAACTTATCACGGCGAACATCTTTACCTTCTGCTTCCTCCCAATAACGCAAGAAGAAGGTGCTGAAATCGATGTGTTGGTTTTTCGCGTACTCAAAGAAGCGTGGCTCGTAAAAATCCAACGACAGCGTCCCATAGTTGATAAAGCGCCCGTTGTTGCCAAGGGTGTGAACAAGATCGGTTCCGGGTGAGCCGCCAATCGCATCAAAGGCAACGGTTGGCATAGGCAAGCCTAATGCCTTAATTTGAGAAACTAGATCAGCGTTCGCATCTATCACCCAACAGGAAGTAGCAGGGTATTGTGTCTGCTGTGATGTAACGACAATGATGTTGAAGCCGAGTGATGCTGATAACTGGGAGAAGATCTTACCGATGGCTGAACTGCCCGCGTTGATGATCAACACATCCTCTTGGGTCAGCTTGGCTATTTCTGTCGTTAGCACCCATGCGGTTAGCGCATTAATGTACAACTGACAGGCGTAGCCATTGTCTAAATGTTGAGGAATTTGGAACAGATCATCTGGTGATACATCGACATAGTTCTGCCATGTTCCACTGGTTGCCACAAGCACTCGTTGATTCACTATAAACTCAGCACTGCTGGATTCTACAATCCTTCCTACCGCTTCAAATCCCGGTACTCTCGGCGGCTGATGGCTATGTTTGTATTGGCCCACACCATAAATCGACAACAGATCACTAGGGTTGATGTTAGTCGCTTCAATTTGTACGCGAACTTTATCTTTGTCTAGTACCCCTAAAGCGACATGTTCTAACTTGAGAGATTCTTTTGGCTGACCGAAACGGAACTGGCTAATTCGGGTATTTTGCTTAGTGTCAGTCATAGTTTGGGCACCTTTATGGATTATGAGTACTGCATCGATTTTAAGTGTAGCGTGTTCATAAATAATCTTGGGTCGGAAATGTTGCTCAACATGGCTGGTGTTGGCAGACAATCGTCATCAACGTAGTCGACATAGTCTGCCGCCGAATCAAAGATTAAAATATCCAAAGCCAAACGATCCAAGTCATATCGGCCTCGGTGGATCATGTCCGCTGAAAACACCAATAAGTCACCGGCGGCTAATGGTATCTGCTTACCACCAGAGATGTCATCGCTGCTCACTTTGCCGTTTTCTTCTTGGCGAACATTGTACTCTTCTTCGTTGTCCCAACGCTTGTGTGTGCCAGGGATAAGTTCCATACCTGGCTCATCAAAAATGGGCACTCGCAGATGCAATACCTGGGTTTCCATGATGACTTTCATTTGGTCATCAACGTCGTAATCGTATTGACAGTCACGATGCCAGAAGTCTTTTTGTTGCGGATTTACTGGGTTGAAGAACAGCTGTGTATTCATGAATGCTGGTTTGTTCGGAATCACCGCATCAACCACGTTCATCACTTGTTTCGAGCTGATGAAGTCGAAAAGCACGCTTCTATCGTCGGCGAGCAAATATTCGCTTCCCGTAATTAAAGACGAGTTAAATGCTTCTTCTTTATAGAATTCTTCGTTGTCTGCTTTCCATGATTCATGAAATTTCAGCACGACTTTTCTAAGCGATGCAATTTGAGCTTCATCGAAATAATTTCTGATAACAAAGTAACCATGTTCGTTGTAACGGTCACTTAATTGTTGGCTGTTTTCTACCACTGATTACCTTCGTTCATTCTTTGCTGTATAATAACTAAGGTCAACAGCCCTAGAGAATTCTTGGGCGCATAATGCCAGACAGTCGTCATTCAACCAAGTAACGAGTGCAGAAGCCTGTAGATTCAGTGATGCGATAAAACTCTATGGGGGCGAGTGTTACATGCCTATCCATATCATGGACTCATGCGATAAAAATCTCCGCATATGTGATCTACCCCCTTTTTTTATAAAATAAAAAGATTCACATGGTGAATGTTTTTGTGGTTTGCATGATTATTGACCATGTTGAAATTTGGTTGCGTATGGAAGATAGAAAATCATGGATGGTTTTTCGCTGGATATGAGAACACTTAATTTTATTATTATTTTGTTCTCTTTCATTTACTGTATTGGCTTGTTGTTATTTCAATTCACTCAACAGTCCATTAAAGGGCTTTCAATCTTTTCCATTTCAATATTTGTTATCGGAACTGGGCCGTTGATGTTGAGCCTAAGAGGGGAGTTCCCTGATTGGGTCACCGTTATTGGTGCCAATATGGTCATTGCGCTTGGTTTTCATCTCGCCTTGTATAGCTTATGTCTGTTTCGAGAATACTCTCTCAAATGCACCTACCTCAGTAGTCTAATGATGTTGGCTCTTTTGCCATGTTTTATTTACTTCACGTTCTATGAGCCTTCCATAAAGGCTCGAATTATCCTCATTAGTTTATATCTGGCTTTTGTGACTCTTTGCACTGCCTTTGCGGTATTAAAGGGCCGGCGTGATGACTTGACTCTAGGTATTCGGATGATGGCCTTGTCATTTACGATATATGGCGGGTTTATGGTTTTTCGAGTTGTGGTGACGCTATTTTCAACTGAGCTCCAGGATTTCATGGCGGCCACTCTCATTCATCAACTTGCCTTTTTAGTGAGCATCGTTCTTATTGTGTCGATGAGCTTTACAATGCTTTGGCTGATTAACGCAAGGTTGCTTAGTTCTATTCACGAGCTGTCCTACAGCGATCCTCTAACGGTACTGGGAAACCGCAGAGCATTAGATGAGATGGTTCCAGTTATCATGAAGCAGGCGGAAACTGCACCTGTTAGTGCCATTATGATGGATATTGATAATTTTAAGTCGATCAATGACCAACACGGACACATTGTAGGTGACCTCGTGATCAAGTCTTTTGCTGAAATGGTTCAAAGTGCGATAAAAACATCGCCTAAAGCCAGTGCGTTTCGTTTTGGCGGAGACGAGATAATGATTTTATTGCCTAATGTCGATTTCCAACAAGCTCAGGTTATTGCCTGCAAGTTACGATTGTCTATTTCAGAGGTATCAGCAGTACAAGAACATGAGATGTTTCTGACATCGAGTTTTGGTGTTGCTCAGCTTCACCCGCATGAGAGTTGGAATGGGTTTATTAGCCGAGCCGACAAAGCGTTATATCAAGCGAAAACAAACGGTCGCAATATGACTTCAATTTGTCCTAGTCATATTAACGAGCTCGTCACTGCCACATAACCAATACTGCTGCGATAGAAAGCAAGATGAGCGCAAGAATGTCTTTGCGCGCGATGCTTTGCCCTAACCAGAAATAGGATATCAACACCATGAAGATCACTTCGACTTGCCCGAGTGTCTTTACGTACGGCACGGCTTGAAGCGACATCGCGCTAAACCAACCCAGAGAACCGATAACACTCGCTAAGCTTGTCATGATGACTAGTTTCGACTTCTTGAATATCAGGCGCAGCGTGTCGCGTTCTCTGAAAAAGAGATACGTACAGATAATCACTGTCTGAAGGGAAATGACGAGGAACAGCACCCAAGCAGCGCTATGAGGGAAGGGCAACCCTATGCTCAAACTTGCTTCCCGTACCCAAAGAGACGTTAAAGCAAAGGCGGTGCTACACGCCATACCTAATAAGAACACTTTCGGGGACAAGCTTCGCCAGCCAGAAGCGCTACTCATGATTAGCACGCCTAAAGTACCAATAAGTACGCCGACCCAACCTGTTAGTGTCAAAGCAGTACCAAAAAACAATACGGATAGCACAGCAGATACGGGGGCTTCACACTTGGCTAAGCCTGCGCCTATCGCATAGTTTTCGAGCTTGAACAGCATCACCATTAAGCCGGTCGCGAGGATCTGCATGATGGCGGCAGCAACAATATAGAAAACAAACTCACCCGAAAAATCCGGTGCGGATACGGGCTGCCATTGATAGAGGGCGCAGAGGTAAATAAGGGCGATAGGGCTAGCCCAAATAAATCGCGCTAACGTTACGCCAGCCACGCTCATGGTGCCACTTAATTTACTTTGAAAGGCATTGCGCCAAGATTGGCTAAAGGCAGCAAGGAGAGTAAAGGCTATCCAACTAAAAGACATGACGCGTCCATGTGTTATGTAATTTGCTGATTATATTAACAAATAAAACCAATATAAGAAGCGACTTGTTCTTTTAATAAGCAATAGTCAGTTGCGTGAATCGCTCGGTTTTGAAGAATATTCGGTCTTTCAAACTTGCGCTGTAAACCTTAACGGATTCATTTACTTGTCACTCGACATCAATCGATTGTTTAGAAAATCGCTTCTTTTCTGTTCTTGAAGTAGAACAGCGCGCTGATCAAAACGAACAGTAAGGTGAAGTAATAGAAAAAAGAAGACAGTGAGGCCAAGAAGGCAAGGTTCTGTTCTATTTCTTGTTCGGTGTAGCCCTGAGACACCAACTTATAGTAGTAAGCGTACAAGATACCGATCAGACCGTATCCGAGGTTAAACATCAAACCTTTGAAACTAAGAACGGTGGCTCTGTTGTGTGATTCGGTTTTTTTATTCAGGTGGTAGCTGATGAAAATGTTCATCGTCATGATGATAAAGATTAATACTAGTGCCGGAATGACTCCGTAAATCGACCAACCTAAACTGATCCAGTAATAAGTCGCCATGCTTGCCAATCCCATAACCACAATGAAGGTTTTAGCCTCCATACTCTCTGCTAATCTTCGGCTTTGTCCTGCCAATATAATCTTAAGCAAGCTGATACCCGCACCAATAAAACCAAAGTAGATAATTGGAATATCAATGGCCAGATAGTATTGGCTGTTCATGGTTAGGAACATGCGTGAGGTGTGTTCGAATAGGCTGTAGTAGAGCAAGATGAACAGCACGTAAGGCGTAGCGAATACCCATTTACCCGCATCGATCGTCAATTTAAGACTTGAGATGGTGGTTGCCAATTTGGTTTGGTCGCTTGGCATCACCTTTTTCTCTTCGCGCATATTAATCGCGGCATAGATGGCGATCATCGCTACAAATAGGGTGGCGAACACAGGAATACGCATCAGGTCTTTAGTGCTTTCTGGTTCGGCTAGTCCAAGGAAATGAAAGATGTTCGTCATAAAGTTCACGTCGTACATCGCCGCACCAATCAGCGTGACAAAGATACCGACCGTTGAGGCGACACGAAGCTGGATTTGCAGCACTCGCGGCCACAACTCTTCATTACCTTGTTCTTTTAAGGTGTCGTAAGCCAATGCCTCGTCGGCGCCGCTGGCCAGTGCCATCGCTAAGCCACTGAGAATCCGGTTAATCAGAAAGACTATGAACACCAAGTCGGGGTTTCCGGTTGGCACTAAGGCGATCATTGCGATCTCAACAAACATCACAATCGAAGACAGCACCACCAGTTTCTTGCGGCCTAAGGTATCGGCGAATGCACCCGACGGTACTTCAGCAAGCACAATGGTGGCCGCCCAAACTACATTGAGCATCGCGAATTGAGACAGGGTTAACCCGTAATCTAAATAAAGTAGTGTGAATATAGGGTAGTAAAAACGCGCAAAGTAGCTGCTTCTAAACATCAAGAAGTAGCGGACATTGGGAATTTTAAGGATCTCTTTGAGCGTCATGATAATTTCAGTAATTTAGATAACACATTATTATGTATAACCCTTTTACTCTTTTAAATCATGGAATTGTTGCCAAATCCCTAAAATATCTGGTTTGGGTGATCTTCGAACTCATTGTTCATAGTGGGTTATAGGTTTCTCGTCTTCAAATCACTTTCCCCTATTCATTTAGTTTGTGGTGCCGTTTCACTTGTTCGACTGATTTTGGTGCAAGATCGAACTTCTACAACGTCGCTCTCGTATTTACATCTTATTGTATGATTTAATTATTGGTAATAACGATACGCAATGAATCCAATGTAATTGAGGAAGCGAGCATGATCTTAGAGTCATTCAGTCTGGAAGGTAAAGTAGCGATAGTGACGGGCTGTAACACGGGGCTTGGGCAAGGTATTGCATTAGGCCTAGCGGAAGCCGGTTGTAAGGTTGTCGGTGTTAACCGAACAGAGCCTGAAGAGACTATTGAGAAAATGAGTGCAGCAGGTCATTCGTTCCTAAACGTGAGTGCTGATCTTCTCGAGCAAGCGTGCATTCCAGGGGTTATAGAGCGCACTTTGGCTGAGTTTGGCCAAGTCGACATTCTCGTGAACAATGCAGGAATTATTCGCCGCCAAGATGCTATTGAGTTCTCAGAGCAAGATTGGGATGACGTAATGAACGTGAACACCAAGACGGTGTTCTTTATGTCTCAGGCTGTTGCAAAGCAATTTAAGGCTCAAGGTACTGGCGGAAAGATCATTAACATTGCATCGATGCTCTCATTCCAAGGTGGCATTCGAGTTCCTTCCTATACGGCTTCAAAAAGCGCTGTGATGGGAGTGACACGTGCTATGGCGAACGAATGGGCGCGCGACAATATCAATGTGAATGCGATAGCACCCGGTTATATGGAAACGAACAATACTCAAGCTCTGCGTGAAGATGCTGAGCGCAATCAAGCGATTCTTGAGCGTATTCCGGCTGAGCGTTGGGGTAAACCGCAAGATATCGCAGGTCCTTGTGTGTTCTTAGCATCATCAGCATCGGATTACATTAATGGCTATACCATTGCTGTTGACGGTGGTTGGTTAGCACGCTAGTTGGTTTTTTATTCTAAATTTTGAGTTTGCAGCAATCTTGCAGGAGAAGATAAATGAAAATCGCTTTAATGATGGAAAACAGTCAGGCAGGTAAAAATGCCATGGTTGCAGCTGAGCTAGAGTCAGTGGCGGGTGGCATTGGTCACGATGTTTTCAACTTAGGTATGACCGACGAGAATGATCACCACTTAACGTATATCCACTTAGGTATCATGGCCAGTATTCTGATCAACTCAAAGGCTGTGGACTTTGTTGTGACGGGATGTGGAACAGGGCAAGGTGCTTTGATGTCACTGAACCTGCACCCGGGTGTGGTTTGTGGTTACTGCCTAGAGCCATCAGATGCTTTCTTGTTTAACCAAATCAACAACGGCAATGCTCTCGCTCTCGCTTTTGCTAAAGGCTTTGGCTGGGCAGGTGAACTCAACATTCGTTATATCTTTGAAAAAGCGTTCACAGGCGAGCGTGGTAATGGGTATCCACTAGAACGTGCAGAACCACAGCAACGTAATGCAGCAATTTTGAATGAAGTGAAAGCGGCGGTGGTAAAAGATAATTTTATTGATTCTCTGAGAGCTATCGACCAAGATCTAGTGAAAACAGCGGTTGGCAGCGAGCGTTTCCAACAATGCTTCTTTGAGCATTGCCAAAACCAAGAAATCGCTGATTATGTTCGTTCACTTTTAGATTAATTAGAGCGTTTAGTTCTGATAGAGCCAGCCTTGTTCGGCTGGCTTTTTGATGAATAATTAAAGCAATGTAATGAGACAAACAGTAATCAACTGGCTAAATTGCGATTCGTGTTTTCCTGCATCTACTCTTCATCTTCGGTTTCTTTGGAAGCATTTGAGGCACAGCCTTTCTCTAGCCAGTTATCGAGCACGCGTTGCAGTGCCTTCAAAGAGGTTGGCTTCTCTAGGCGACCATCCATCAGTTTGCTGATCATATCTAACTCGTGTTGTCCTGATTCGCCAGATAAAGCAATGATTGGCGTTTGAGGAGAGCGTGCCTTGATGATTTGGCTTGCGTCAAAACCATTCATTATCGGCATTTGTACGTCCATTAAGATCAAATCGACCTTGTGTGTTTTGAACAGCTCGACGGCATTCTCGCCGTTTTTAGCTTGTAAGCTATTTACGCCAAGTCGACTCAGGTACATCTGAACAAGCGTGCGTTGCACTTCTTTATCATCGACGATAAGCACGGTTGGAGCCAAATGGTTCTCTGGGGTTAGCGTACTTGTTGGCTCTGAACTTTGCGTTTCCGCTTGGTTATCTGGCTTAACTTCTGCGTTGGGTTTGTTTTCAGTTGTGGTTTGATTACTTTTCCAATCATTGAAGTAAGGCGTACGAAGTGCGTCTGCTTTGGGTGCATTGGGTACTACCGGGAAGTACAGGTGGAACTCAGTAAACTCCCCAAGTTTAGAGTGGCACTCAACTCGGCCGCCAAATGAACGCATCACACGTTGGCAATAGCCAAGCCCTAGGCCGCTACCACCGCTTTTTTGGTAAGAGAAGAAGTCATCAAAGATCTTATGTGCAATGGCTTCGTCAATGCCAGGGCCGGTATCTCGGAATATCAGAACGTTCTCGTAAGGCCCTGTGTTGGTGCTGATCTCAATTTGGCTTTCTGGATAAGAATCAAAGTAATAGATTGCATTACGTATCAGGTTGAAAATAACGAAATTGAATAAGGTTTCATTGAGCTTTGCTACAAAATCAGCGTGTTGTGGTAAACGAATGCGTTCAATGATCTTTTCATTCTCAAAACCATAGTGGCTTACGGCTTGATCTACGGCTTTGTGGATAGAGGTCATGGCCACAGGGCCGTGTTCAGGCGTACTGTCACTGACTTCGCGCAGGATGATATCAATCAGTTGTCGCCCGCGTTGAATCGCCGCTTGGCCATTCTCAATATCCTTTAGGATTTGTTTAGCTGGGGCTTGGTTATCAATGTGCTGTTTTAACACCTCAAAATGCAGCTGCACTTGAGCCAGCGGGTTACGCATTTCGTGTGCGATAGAATTAGCAAGCGCGCGACTTTGGCGAATGCGTCTATCGGCTTCAATGGTGCTTTGTACACGAGTTAACAAGGTTTGCAGTGCAGAGATCTCTTCGTTAGAGAACATCTTATCGTTGCTCTTATGTGATGAGACCAATAAGTGCGTGACCGATTTCCCCTGACCAAATAAAGGCATCACCAAAGCGGTGTCGTTTGAGCTCATCTTGTCATATAGGGCTTTTATCGAGCGCTTGGCTGGTGCGGTGTAATCAAGCTCCTGAGACAGCTCATCGAACACTAAAACGGACTTGTTGGTAGACAGGTAATCTTCGTAGAAGGTTTCGTTGTAGTTGCTGTTCACCAGACGCAACTTGTCTTCGGGAATCTGCAATAGGCTACCTAATCGACGCATTGCATCATCAATCGACAGCTTGAAATCCTCTTCTAGCGCGAGGATCTGTTGTACTGGCGTTTTCTTGTTTCCGTAGACAAAGAACGAGGCGTAGTGGCTTACGCGCTTGTAGAGAACATGCCACGTGATGCCGATAATCGCGCAGATTGGGATAGCAACAAGCCATTGACTGTCGTCTGTCAGCGGGATAAATATCGCGCCAAAAGGGATCACCAAAATAGCACAAACCAACATCGCATTTAGGCTCATGTACGCCAGGTATTTCACGCTGTAGAAGCGCGAGGTCAGCAGGGCATAGCCAACGAACAACATTTCACTTATCGACAAAGCTGGTGGCAGCCAAGTGAGCGAGAAATCACGCAAGAAGTAGGTCATGCCTAGGTGGATCGTCGCAGTAGACAGCATGAAGACTAAAATGCCGGCGATCATATAGTTGGTTTTGGCTAAAGTTAGCTTGCTGCTGTTGGCGCGCATGGCCACCAGGTTGAGTAGTGTTAGCACTACAAAGCTAATCATCCCAATAAAGAAGTACGGCGTATGCGGGCCAAACTCAATCACGAACTGGCTTGGGCCTGCAATGGTGACGTGTTCAACGGTTAACCCCGGACTTAAATTGATAAAGAAGGAGTAGACGGTCAGGGTGACGAAAATGGCTTGCTGCCACACATGAACCTTACCATTACGTTGTTCAGCGGCGAGTTTGCACGAGAAGTAATAGGCAAAGGCAAACGCAAAGAACGAGGCGAGGTTGGCAAACTTTGCGGCGAACACGGCGGCCGAGGCCCCAAGTTCCGGTAATAAGTCGGTATGGAAATAAGCGTTACTGCTGATCCACGCAACAATGCAGATCGAATACGCGATGTAAGGGGCATGGTGTGTCCCTGCGATCACTTCGTTCTTCTGTTTCAGGCGATAGCAGTAATAGAACAACCACATGACAACCACAGCCACGGTTGCAAGCAGTGTGATTGCTTTTGCATAGATGATCGCCTCTAGGCCGAAATCAAACATGTTCATCCTTTTTCACCGAGCTAGTTTTTCCTGCCGAGCGCGACTTTTCTAATGACTTTCTGCTTTCTCGCACTGCGCGTTTGTAGCTTCGAAAATCGACATTATTGAACGCTTTTACCATCATCTCAAAATTCCAGAATCCACGATAAATTGTCGTGCCATCGTCATTTAATTCGCAATATCCAGAATGGAAGTATGCATTGGAATCAATGGTTTGATAAAACTGAAGCATGAAAGGTTGCTCGATAATAGTGAAGCCAATCTTATAGCCTATTTGGTGTAACACACTCATCAGCTCTTTTTGAGAAAGGTAGAGGAAATAGAGCTTTTGTTGGGTATTGCCACTGACTGTCAGACGTAACACCTCACACAGGGCATCTTTGTCGGACAATTGTAACTGGAATTGTTGGTCAAATTCTGGGAGAGAGTAACATTTTGACAGTGTAGGCGGTGTGAAAAGTTGTAACCCTGCGAGTTCATCGTAGCCGTAATTGGGTAAACAGTATTGCCATTGCTCATTGCTGAACGGCGGTGCGTAACTTAGCCAAGTGTCATTCTTAGACCAGTCTTGAATCAGCGCAGAGGAAACCAGTGTTGGAAAGGCTTCATCGACTGGATGCTTGAGCAGAATAAAATGCTTACCTGCCTGAGAAAGGTGTAATAAAGGCAGCATCTCAAACCATTTCTCGCCCTTGATGAACACCTCGAGATTGCTTAAAGCAATGGCATCGCTGATTGGCATTCCTTGTGGGTGACTCGGTGTTTGTACCAAAAGTGGCTCATGTTCTATCTGTTCGATGATCGCACCGTAATAAGCACTGTCATTGATAGGGAGGTCGACATGAGAAATGGAGCTTGGATTTAATGGAGATTTTGCTTTGATCGCAGCAATTTCACACTCACACCAGAAATCTAGCCAATGCATATAGCACTGCCCTACAGCCTGCTCTAGAAGAGCAATCTCTGCAGATAGTGTATTTGGATAGCGCAGAATCAGATCGCGGTAGTCCATCACCTCAAACAATACAGAGTAGCTTTTGTTTTGATGCTCTGGGAAAAGCAATTCTAATTGGCTTCTACGATATTCAGTCACGCTTTGAAAAAGCTCAGTGCGCTCATGTGGCTGATAAGTGCTGATGACGAGCTCTATCAGCGCTCGCTGTTTTATTTCGATAGACAGACTGCTAGCCAACAGTGAGCCTAAAGACGACGTTAATTTCATGTTTAACCTAGCCTAGGTTTATATAATTATTTTTATTTGATCTGCACTATCTATAGGACACTGATTTTAGGTATGTGTTTGAAGTTACGTTACTTTGAGAGAGCTAATCGTAACTTTACTTGTGTCCATGTTGTGAGAAGTAAGTTGCATAATCGGGTGAGATTTTACTACTTGCACCCACCCTTAACAATAAAGATTTTCCATATTTGAATGAATTCACAGATGAACAAAGTACATTATTATCAACAACTTGTAGGGCTGGATCACAGTTTTAAAATCAGACATGATTAAGCCGAGCATAAACTTTTGAATTTATAAAATAATCTCAAATATCTATTTTTTGAACCAATATCATAATCCAAATCAACATGAGCTCATCTTATTAATTACAGCGTGAATGTATTTGGTGTGAGGTATGTAATTATCTGATTAATTATGTCTGTATTATTACTCGCTTATTCTCTCGCTACTCATTTTAATGATTTAAATATCAGGTGGATAAAAGCAGAGCTCCAGTGCTCGGCTTGTTTTCCTGACAATCTCCTGTGTTTATAGAGTAGTTACACCATAATCTCTGATGAAGTGATGACATTCGAGGTTTAAGCTTGCCTGCATATGAAACATTATTGCGAGTAATCCCTCGTAAATGATTGAGGTAGAGAGAATTTATGAAGAACGTACGATTAACATCATTACTTGGAACAGCAACCTTGTTTAGTGTCGTGGCGTTAGCTGGGTGTAGTCAGAAATCAGAGGTACCAACTCAACCGCAAGAGAATGCGAACCCTATCTGCAGTACTAAAAACCTGACGGGTGGTTGGTCGCAAAGTGAGATTACACCAGAAGCTAAGCAAGCTTTAAACGCAGTTCTTGGTCAAATGAACACTTCAGCTGAGCTCAAGCAGATCCTGAGTGTGCGAACTCAGGTTGTCGCGGGTTTGAATTACGCTATTGAGTTTGAAATGGATAATGGTGAAGTGTGGAACACCATCGTTTACCGTTCTCTACAAGGTGACATCGAAATGACGCAACCTGCACAGAAAGGTCTTCTGTGCTCATAATCTAGATGCGTCTGTATCTTGTGAGATAGGCTTATAGCAAATAAAAATGGCTCCGTATTGGGAGCCATTTTTGTTTTTAAGAAGACTGATTTGTTGAACGTTTTCAGTCGGCCAACTCGGGCTCAGCTAACTCCTGAACACAAGCACGGCTGATGTCTTCATCAATGTAGGCCATACCGAGTTTATTGAGGTAGTCCATGCGATCAGCAGTGCGAAGCTCGATGTCGGGGCCTGCAATGTTATTGGCTTGATAAATTTCAGTGAGGTGAGACACGAATTGCTCGCCCACACTCATCATCAATAGACTCATTGCTCCTACGTCCGGTCTTACTTTGGCACGTTGCTTTTCAGATAAGTTTACCGCTAATACGATAGGCTGTTCTTCACCTTCGAAGCGAACGCCTCGCTCACGAACGGTTTGTTGAGCCCAGTAATATGCCAGTTCTTTGCTCTGGGTGAGAAACACTGGCTCAACCGATTCGGTGTAGTTGTTGCCGATGGTCGCCATAGTTTTTGAAGCTGCTTCGTTGAGCGCTTTGTCTCCAGAACGTTTTAAACCTTGGCCTTGAATAGAAGCCAATAAAGCGGAAGATGTGCCGTGATACCAAGTATCACCCGTCGCGAAACCATTCTCTGATAACAGTGTTTTTGCATCTTGTAGGTGTGTAGGTATTGAAGTCATAGGCACTCTCAAAAAATAAGAATCTTAACAAATAGGAATCTGAACAAATACGTATACAGTTAGCTTAAACAGAAGTTGTTCGGTTAACCGTGGTGTGGAACACAAATCTGAGGCTTTGAGATAAAGCTGGCAGTACAAGCTTTATCTCAAAGCCTTCCCCCGGATCTTACCTAAGTAAGAGAGAAGGACGGGGGAGGCTTTAGCGTTAGCGATTAATCAAATTGGTTCGATGTATTCGCTTCACCTGCAGCTTTTAGTGCGTTCTCACCAGCAAAGTACTCTTTGTGGTCATCACCCATGTCAGAACCAGACATGTTTTGGTGTTTAACACATGCGATGCCTTGGCGGATTTCTTTACGCTGAACATTCGCAACGTAACCTAACATGCCTTGGTCGCCGAAGTACTCTTTCGCTAGGTTGTCAGTAGACAGCGCAGCAGTGTGGTAAGTCGGTAGCGTAATCAAGTGGTGGAAAATACCCGCTTCACGTGATGCGTCTGCTTGGAATGTACGGATCTTCTCGTCAGCGCTTGCAGACAGTTCAGTTTCATCGTATTCCGCGCTCATTAGGCTTGCACGGTCGTAAGCTGAAACATCTTTACCTTCTGCTACCATCGCATCGTATGCTTGTTGGCGGAAGTTTAGCGTCCAGTTGAATGATGGAGAGTTGTTGTAAACCAGCTTCGCATTAGGGTGAACTTCACGTACGCCGTCCATCATCTCTTTGATTTGACCGATGTGTGGCTTCTCAGTCTCAATCCATAGTAGGTCAGCACCCGCGTTGATTGCTTCAATACAGTCGAATACACAACGGTCTTCACCAGTACCTTGGCGGAATTGGTATAAGCCTGAAGGTAGACGCTTAGGTCGAACTAGCTTGCCGTCACGGTTAAAGCAAACGTCGCCTTCTGCCATATCTGCAACATCGATCTCTTCAACATCTAGGTATGAGTTGTAGATATCACCTTGGTCGCCCGGCTCTTTCACTACTGCGATTTCTTTTGTTAGGCCAGCACCTTGAGAATCGGTACGAGCAACAATAACGCCGTTGTCGATGCCTAGTTCAAGGAAAGCGTAACGAAGTGCGCGAAGTTTTGCGTGGAAGTCAGCGTGTGGAACCGTTACTTTGCCGTCTTGGTGACCACATTGCTTCTCATCGGCAACTTGGTTTTCAATTTGTAGACAACATGCGCCTGCTTCAATCATCTGCTTAGCCATTAGGTAGGTCGCTTCTGCGTTACCAAAACCTGCATCGATATCGGCGATGATTGGCACCACGTGTGTTACGTGATTGTCGATTTTGTCTTGGATAAGGTCTTGTTGGTTAACGTCGCCCGCTTCACGTGCAGCGTCTAGCTCACGGAATAAACCACCCAGTTCACGTGCATCAGCTTGGCGCAGGAATGTGTATAGTTCTTCTACTAGGCCTGCAACCGATGTTTTCTCATGCATAGATTGGTCTGGAAGTGGACCAAAGTCTGAGCGAAGTGCTGCAACCATCCAGCCTGATAGGTATAGGTAGCGTCGGTCTGTCTTGCCATCAAAGTGCTTCTTAATAGAAATCAACTTTTGTTGGCCGATAAAACCATGCCAGCAGCCTAAAGACTGAGTGTATTGAGAACTGTCTTTATCGTAAGCCTCCATATCCGCACGCATGATATCTGCCGTGTATTGCGCGATATCTAGACCTGTTTTGAATTTGTTTTGAGCTCGCATACGAGCAGCAGATTCAGCATTGATTGCATCCCATGGAGCACCTGCAGCGCTTTTTGCAACTTCTATCATTTCGATATCTTGTGTAATTTGCGACATAACTATTCCTTAGTTTCACGTGGGGTATGGTTGCCAAATTGGCTTGGATTAAAACTTTGCTATGGACAAAGAATAACCACGCATGTGATAATTTTGTTAATTTATAGTTATTATATTCGGTATTTTTCTTATGAATATTGCTCGTATAGACCTTAATTTGCTTGTGTATTTAGACATGTTGCTACGTGAAAGAAACGTTACACGAGCAGCAAATCAATTGGGTATTACTCAACCAGCCATGAGTAATGGCCTTCGCCGATTGCGTGATCTGTTTGAAGACCCGCTATTAGTGAGAACAAGTGAAGGGATGATACCGACCGAACGCGCGCACAAGTTGCAGCCACTGATTCGAAACATCTTGGCGAATGTAGAGAAGACACTGCAGCCGACCACAGAGTTTAATGCAGAAGACAGTGAACGCGTGTTTCGTATCATGGCGAGTGACTATGCAGAGTCGACCATTATTCAGCCGCTATTAAAAAAACTGAGCGAGATAGCACCGAAAATACGACTGGATATAATGACGCCAAGTGATGTGAGCTATCAGGATGTAGAGCAAGGTACCGTTGATATAATTATCAACCGATTTGACGATATTCCTCAGTCGTTTCACCAGATGAGCCTTTGGCACGACGGGTTTTCTTGTCTATTTAGTTGTGACAACCCGATAGCCGACAATTTCGATATTTTGTCTTATTTAAAGGCGCAACATATTTGGGTAAGTAAGACTGGTATGGGAACGGGAGTCGGGATAAACCCAAGCGAAGCACAAAAGCTTGGTTGGATAGATGAAGCACTAATGCGCATTGGTAAAACCCGTAACATCACGGTGTTTACGCGACACTACTTGTCGGCGATTCTCTTCGCACAACAGAAGAACCTGATCCTGACTATTCCTACCAAAGCCGCTCAACTGCAGCGCAATAACCCTAGATTGTTGATCAAGCCTGCGCCATTTGCGATTGAACCCTTTGAGGTGAAGATGGCGTGGAGTCCATTGTTACAAACCAATCCAGACCACCAGTGGATGCGTCGTTTGATTAAAAGTGTCGCTAACGAAATCGAGAGTGGAGTAACGGAATAACACAGTTTTTAGGGTATTTTTTATATGAATATCCAATATAACCGGCATAAATTAGCTAAATTCATGTCCGTTAAGTAAGTTTAAATCAGTAAAGTAAATTTGAGCTAGTCACGAAAATTTATTGAGTAGCCATCAATTAGTTTGAGAGAGATTTTATGAGCAGTCGTATTCAACAGGGAAGCTTGAACATTGATAGCACCCTCTACCAATTAATTAATGAGCAGGTGATTCCTGGAACAGGCATTGTCGCTGAAGACTTTTGGCAATCATTTGCAACCATCCTTGAAGATTTGGCTCCAAAAAATCGCGCATTGCTTATCAAGCGTGAAGATCTTCAACATCAAATTGACGTTTGGCACCAAGAGCGTGCTGGGCAAACGCTCGATCCTGTGGAGTACAAACAGTTCTTACAGCAGATCGGTTATTTGGTTCCTGAAGGCGATGACTTTCAAGTGACGACAGCGAGCGTAGAACCTGAGATCGCAACACAAGCAGGGCCGCAGCTTGTGGTGCCAATCATGAACGCACGCTTTGCACTTAACGCAGCCAATGCGCGTTGGGGCAGTCTATATGATGCGCTCTACGGAACGGACGTGATCAGTGAAAGTGATGGCGCGGAAAAGGGCGGAAGCTTTAACCCTGCTCGTGGCGCTAAAGTAGTGACTTATGCTCGTGAGTTCCTTGATGACGCAGCGCCATTAAACGGTGTCTCTCATAAAGACGTGACCAAATACAGCATCAGTAACGCTAGCATCGGCAATAAGCTCATAGCGACACTCGATAACGGCGAAGAAGTCACTCTCATTGATAGCGACCAGTTCATTGGCTATCAAGGTGACGCAAGTTCCCCTTCGTGCATTCTTCTTAAACACAATAATCTGCACATCGAAATTCAAATTGACCCAAGCGCACCGATTGGTAGCGTTGATGTGGCGGGTATTAAAGATGTGTTGGTCGAAGCTGCCCTAACAACCATTATGGATTGCGAAGACTCGGTTGCTGCAGTTGATGGTGAAGACAAAGCATTGGCTTACCGTAACTGGTTAGGCTTGATGAAAGGTGATCTGCAAGAATCACTAGAGAAAAACGGCAAAACTATTGTTCGTAACCTTAATCCCGATCGCCAATACACCAGCGTGACGGGTGGTGAGATTTCACTAAAAGGCCGCAGCATGTTGTTCATCCGTAATGTCGGCCACTTGATGACTAACCCTGCGATTATTGATGCCGAAGGTAATGAAGTGCCTGAAGGCATTATGGATGGCATGATCACTTCGTTAATTGCGATGCATGATTTAAAAGGCAACAGCGCGTACCAAAACTCGACTGCGAACAGTATCAACATCGTAAAACCTAAGATGCATGGCCCTGAAGAAGTCGCCTTTACTAATGAATTGTTTGGCCGTATTGAAGATGCATTAGGGCTAGATCGATTCACGATAAAAGTCGGCATCATGGACGAAGAGCGTCGTACTTCGGTTAACCTTAAAGAATGTATTCGTGCAGCTAAAGATCGTGTTGTGTTTATCAACACAGGTTTCTTAGACCGAACGGGTGATGAGATTCACACCAGTATGGAAGCGGGGCCTTTTGCTCCTAAAACACAGCTGAAAACCATGACTTGGATTGGCGCATACGAAGATCAAAACGTTGATCTTGGCTTAGCTTGTGGCCTGCAAGGTAAAGCCCAGATTGGTAAAGGTATGTGGCCAGAGCCGGATAATATGGCGAAGATGATGGACGCGAAAATCGGACATCCACAAGCGGGTGCCAATACCGCTTGGGTTCCTTCTCCAACCGCCGCGACTTTGCACGCGCTGCACTATCATAAGGTGAGTGTACCAAGCCGTCAGAAAGAGCTTCGTGAGCGAGTGAGAGCCAATGTCGATGATATTCTTACTATCCCGTTACTGGGCGATCAAAAACTTACCGCGCAAGATATTCAAAGTGAACTGGATAACAACACCCAAGGTATTTTGGGTTATGTGGTTCGTTGGATTGACCAAGGCGTTGGTTGTTCGAAGGTACCTGATATTAACGATGTAGGGTTAATGGAAGACCGAGCGACGCTGCGTATTTCAAGCCAGCATATTGCGAACTGGTTACGTCACGGCATTTGCGAGGAAGCTCAGGTAATGAAAACCATGAAGCGTATGGCCGCAGTGGTGGATGAGCAAAACGCTGGCGACCCGAGTTACCGTAACATGGCGCCTGATTTTGAAAACAGCATTGCATTTTCAGCGGCGTGTCAGTTGGTATTCGAAGGCTGTGCTCAGCCGAGCGGTTACACCGAGCCAGTGCTGCACGCGATGCGTCTAAAACTGAAAGCGCAGGGATAGTGAAGCAACCGAATAACAAAAACAGAGAATGTAAAATACTAAAAAAAGAAACCCCCTTTAACCGAGCCCAAGGTGCCGCGTTTTTATAGCGCGGCTTTTTTTTGATTCATTTTTGTGGTGGGAAGGGGGGAGAATGGGGCAGGTTAGTGCTCACTAAGACTTAATTATTTCCGAGCCCTAATCACTGCTAGAACTTAGTTACTACCAACCTTATTTTCCGCCAAAGCAAAGATACTTAATGTCCATGTACTCATCGATGCCTTCTTTCGCACCTTCACGGCCAATACCTGATTGTTTCACACCACCGAAAGGCGCGACTTCGGTTGAGATTAGACCATCATTAATGCCGACCATACCGTACTCAAGCGCTTCTGCAATGTTCCACACTCGGTGGATGTTCTGACTGTAGAAGTAAGACGCCAAACCATAAATCGTATCGTTGGCCATCTCGATAAGCTCTTCGTCCGTGTCGAATTTCATCACGGGCGCGACTGGGCCAAAGATCTCTTGTTGAACGATGTCCATGCTGTGTTTTACATCTTTAAGAACAACAGGTTGAATGAAAAGCCCATCAAGCTCTTGAGTTGGCGTCACAGGTGTCGCGCCTTGTTCTACCGCTCTGTCTATTAATGCTTGGATGTTGTTCTTCGCATTCTGACTGACAACAGGACCAATGGTGACACCCTCATCTAAACCGTTACCAATTTTAAGCTGTTGAACCGCTTGATCGAATTTAGCCACGAATTCATCGTATACTTTACTGTGAACGTAGAATCGGTTTGCACAGACACATGTTTGTCCCGCATTGCGGAATTTCGACGCCATTGCGCCTTGAACCGCCGCGTCGATGTCTGCATCGTCAAACACAATAAAAGGTGCGTTGCCACCGAGCTCCATTGAGGTGCGCTTGATGCCTTGTGCGGCTTGAGCCATCAAGATACTGCCCACTCGAGTCGAGCCTGTGAAAGAGATTTTTTTGATCAGTGGATGAGAAGTGAATAGGGTGCCAACTTGCTCAGGGCTTTCACCAAGAACGACTTGAAGTAGATCTTTCGGGATACCCGCTTGATAAGCCAGTTCAACCACAGCAAACGCAGAAAGCGGTGTTTCATCTGAAGGTTTTACGACAAAGCTACAACCAGCGGCTAGGGCAGGTGCTGCTTTACGAGTGATCATTGCAATAGGGAAGTTCCATGGCGTAATTGCACACGCGACTCCAATAGGCTGCTTGATGGTCACCAAGCGTTTGCCAGCGACTGTGCTAGGAATAGAATCACCATAAGTACGCTTGGCTTCTTCTGCGAACCACTCAATAAAGCTCGCGCCATACACGACTTCGCCTGTCGCTTCTGCTAACGGTTTACCCTGCTCAATCGTCATGATTCGAGCCAGATCTTCTTTGTTTTCAAGGATCAGTTGGTGCCAACGGTGCAGTGATGCAGCACGAGATTTAGCTGGAACCTTAGCCCACTCTTTCTGCGCAACATGAGCACGTTCAATCGCGTTTGCTAACTCTGCTTGTGATGAAATAGGTGCGTGTCCGACGAGTTCACCTGTCGCTGGATTTTTGACTGCAACTGCGTTGTTCGCTTCTGTCACCATAAAAGAGAGTAAGTGCTGGTTCTTAATGTTTAGCATCGTGATTCCTTTGTTGTGATTACTTTAGACGTGTTGCTTATATGCGGGTTGGCGAGTGTTCAAATGACTTCGACCAACCGTTGATTGGTCGAAGATAGTGGTCGTTAGCTCGTTAGCTCGTTAGCTCGTTAGTGCTTAAGTTGTTGCTTGCGAAGCGATAGCCACTCGAAGCGGTCTAAGAAAATGACCTATTGTTGACTCCAATTATCAGACTCTATTTTCGCTAGCGCTTTTGCGGCTTTCTGAAGAGCGGGTAGGTACTTTATCGCTTCATCAGGCTTGACTCGAATTACAGGCGCTTGTATCGCTAGGCCGAGGTTTGATTGACCCGTAGATGATGGGATCAGCACGGCGATACAGACTAAGCCCGGCAAAAACTCTTCGTCATCAATCGCAAAGCCTTGGATTTTAGCTTCTTCGATGTCTTTCTCTAACATCGAATAGTCTGTAATGGTGTTCACGGTGTATTGAGTCAGTGGCACATTTTCAATTAATCGTCTGCGCTGTGACTTAGACATGTGCGCCAAAAACAGTTTTCCGCTTGCTGAGCAATGCACCGGGACGCGAGAACCTGGGTGTAGATGAAAACGAAGGGGTGCTTCAGTTTCTGCGCGATCAAGATAGATGATCTCGCCACTTGATAGCGCCGTTAGGTTACAGCTTTCACCAACTTCTGCTCTCAGGTTTTCAAGAATGGTGCGTCGGGCACTGTGCATGGTGCTATTCAACAATAGATTTTCGGCAAGCTTTCTGAGTCGAATACCTGAGCTGTAGTGCTTCTCATCGCCGTCTCTTTGAATAATGCCTGCCGCTTCTAACTGCTGAAGCATTCGGTGCAGCGTAGGTTTTGGCAGTCCAGTTTCTTCGACTAATCCTTGAAGAGAAATAAACTCGTCTTTTTGCGCTATCACCTCTAATAGTGCAAAAAGTCGGAGAGTCGGTGTATCCCCTTGAACTGGTGGTGTTTCTGTTTGCATATAATGATCCATCCTTGCGATATGTCTATGCCTAAGAGTGTACATACCAAATCATTATTCTTCAATTATCTGAATAAAATTTGACCTTTTTTATTATTCCAATAATATAAATATAAATTATGGAACAATTAATCTCAATAAATGGAATTTAAGATGAAGGCGATTGGACGGATTATTGACAAGGCTCACTTAGATCGTAAGCGAGTGGTTTTGAGTGAAGCTGAGGACCCGCGAGTGCTAGCAGCCGCAAGAATGGCGATTGACAAACAGCTCGCTCACATCACCCTAGTAGGGGATGAACCAGCGATCATCGCTGCTGCAGAATTACATCACATTGATCTTGTAGGCATTCATATTGTTTCCCCACAGGCGTCATCACTCAAAGAAGTGCTCGCTGAGCGGTTGTATACGTTAAGAAAAGCGAAAGGTATGACTTACGATGACGCGCTAGAGTTGGTTCTAGACCCACTCGTTTTTGCCAATTTGATGGTCAGAGAGGGGCTGGTGGATGGCACAGTTAATGGTGCGGTTTATACCACGTCTGATGTCGTGCGAGCTGCGCTTCAGATTATCGGCCCCGCGCCAGACAGTGAATTGGTGTCCAGTTTCTTTCTGATGATGTTGTGTGAGCCTTTCCATAATCTTAAAGGCGGCATGATTTTCAGTGACTGTGGTTTGGTGATTAACCCCAATGAAACTGAGCTAGCATCGATTGCCGTAGCCGCATCAAACAGTGCTCAAACGCTATTGATGGAAGAACCTAAAGTCGCAATGCTGTCGTTTTCGACCAACGGCAGTGCCAAGCACGAATCGGTCGATAAGGTTCGTAATGCGGCTCAACTCGTGAAACAACGTTGTCCCGGAATCGCCGTCGATCAGGATGTTCAACTCGATGCTGCGATTGTGACTGAGATTGCCGCGAAAAAGCTGCCAGATTCAGAGGTGAAAGGTCAATCGAACGTGTTGATATTTCCCAATTTAGAAGCAGGTAATATTGGTTATAAGCTTGCGGAAAGGTTAGGCGGGGCAGTTGCGATTGGTCCACTGTTACAAGGGTTGAATCAACCTGCGAATGACTTATCAAGAGGGTGTAGCGCACAAGACATCTTTAATGTAATCGCGGTGACCGCGGTACAAGCGCAGCAAGGGAAAACAGCAAATTCAAAGACTGACGTGGCGGCTGATTCTGAAAAAAGAGATGAATCGACATTTGATTTTAGGTATTAACATCTCGCTCCTGAATCTAGCACTCAAATTCGCACTCATATCCAACCCCCAAACAACCAAATTAGGATAGCTAATGGAGTTACCTGTTTTACTCGCCATTCTTACCACTATTGCGGTGGGTACCTATTTTCAAACTGTCACCGGATTTGGCCTCGGTATCATCGTGATTGGTTTAACGGTTAGCCTTAATCTGGTTTCCTTACCCGTTATAGCCGCTGTGGTCAGTATTGTGACCTTGTTCAATTGCTTGGTCGCATTGATGGGTAAGCCACTGCTTGGGGAACTCAAGATTCTGGTGGTGTTGGTCATCGGTATTATTCCCGGCGTTTCGATGGGGGTGTACTTGCTGGACGAGTTAAGCGATTCGGCAACGCATATTCTCCGAGGACTATTGGGTGCGATGGTGCTATTCGCAGGTTTGAGTTTTATGTTCAAACCTAAAACCAGAAAGAACCGTTCGGCAACGGTAACTTTCTTGTTATCTGGTTTTAGTTCTGGGTTAGCGGGTGGGTTGTTTGGGATGGCAGGTCCACCGATTGTTTATCATCTCTATCGGCAACCTTTTTCTCTCGATCTGGTGCGAAGCACACTGCTGATGGTTTTCGCTTGTACGTCGATGTCCCGTACGGTCAATGTCTATGCGGCGGGCGACATGGAACAGAGCATATTGTGGTTATCCGCTATTGCTGTTCCTCTGGTGGCGCTTGTCACAATGTTTGCTCGGCGTTTCCCATCGCCGTTGTCTAATGATCAACTCAGAAAGCTGGTGTTTACGGTGTTAATGCTGATAGGCGGATATTTGATGGCTGTCTCTGCATGGTCGTTGTTTGGCTCCTCGTAAAACCATTCTCGACAAAGGAGGCTAGTGATTCGCTAGCCTAAGCTTCCCTGTTTAAACACGCTTTAGCATCTCAAATATGCTCCTAGATAGCCCAAACAAGCAGCTCTCTTGTACATCTAACGTGATGTTGCTGCGATAGTACGGGCTTAAATCGACGCCCATTCCCACGCCATGAATCTCAATACCGTTTTTGGTCGACTCACGTTCAATCACCTGTTTGAGATGGTTATCTAAATAGAACTGATCGTTGGCGGTACTGGTAGCGGTATCCATCGGGCAGCCGTCTGAGAACACAATCAAAACCTTTCGCTGGGCGGTGTGCTGCTGCAATCGATGACTCGCGAACTGAACCGCTTCGCCATCAATCCCTTCTTTAAAGATGTCGGCTTTACGAAGACTCGCAATGCCAAGTCGAGAACGTCTCCAATGGGTATCAAAATCCTTAAACACGATGTGCCGAACTTCGTTTAAGCGGCCCGGGTGCTTTGGTTGGCCTTGTTTAAGCCACTGCCGATAGACCTTGCCACCGTTCCAGTTATTGGTCGTAAAGCCAATAATCTCGAAAGGGATGTTGGCCAGTCCAACGGATTTGAGAATTGTATCAATCAGTAGGCTTAGCTTATGACTGTGCTTTTGCATTGAGCCAGAGCAGTCCATCAAAAATGTGATGGCACATTGATGAGATGTACCGATGTCAGGTTGATAAAAGACAGTGCTATCCAATGGCGCAGTGATGAGCTTGGTGATGGTAGTGGCGTTAACAATGCCTTCTTCTAAATGGTCCTGACGTCGGTTCCTTTGTAGCGTGGCGACAAAGCTAGTGAGCATAGCGGCCAAACGGCGAGTGTTTACTTGTCTCGCCATGATGTCATCGGTGAGTTTCTGTCTCAGTTCGAGTAATAGGGCGCGCCTGACGAGTTTGTCTGCCGCGATGACTTGATCCAATTCTGAATTAAAGACCTGATAATTTGCACCCGACAGCTCGAATACCTTGCTACTGCCTGTGATGTCGGTATCGACGTCTTCATCTTGAATGTCTCCATCAACAATCAAGGCAAGCTGCGCAAGGATCTTAATGTCTTCTTCGACTGTTGGTGTGGGCGAGTTATCGCTCTCTTGTTCTTGGGTTATTAACTCTTGTGCAAGGGCTGCAAGATCATTGGCGCTGTGTGCAAATGACTCTTGGTCGGTTCTATGCTGCTTTAAGCGCTTCAGGCTGTACCCGAAAGTAGGCACGATGCCGGCGCGAGTCGATTCAATGGTCTCAGCAATAGGCTCCGAAACTGGGACACCGGTTAAGCGGGTGTGGATGACTTGCATCAGTGTAAACAGCAACATGCCGATTCGTGATTCGGTGAAGCCATTCTGATGATATTGGTCGCTCCAATACGCAAAATTGAACTGAATACTGGTGGTTACACCTCTTAAATAAGATGGAATTTGCGATTCAATTCGTACCTGTTCGCAGAAATCATATAACAGACGTTCGACTTCGTTTTTCGGTCGTAATGAATAATGGAGGTCAGCGTCTGAAAGTAATAATCGCAGTGCCGATGAATCGATCTTGCCTTGCATCGATAGCTTGCTGTTTTTTAGCTCGTGGCGAGACACAAAGGTGAGATCGTTAGTATGCGCAGACTGATAATAGCAGGGGCTATTGCCTTTATAGAGACGTTCTCCCCGATAATTCAGACTCAACTCACCGCTGATCGCTCTGGCGACAGACACACCAATATCGAGGATCTTTTTCTGCTGGGAAGAAACATTGGCCATGGTTTACGACTCCGAGTGCGAATAGTTTTGAGTAGGCGTTTCCAAGGCTTCACCAAAGCAACGGAAATAGTATTCGCTAACCAGCTCTTTCTCTTCGTCTTCACAGCGATTTAAGAATGACAACCTAAATGCGGTGGCTACATCATCGAATATTTGGATGTTTTCAGCCCAAGTGAGCACCGTTCGCGGAGACATCACCGTTGAAAGGTCACCAGCCCTAAACCCGTTACGCGTTAATCCTGCGGTGGCGATCATTTTCTCGACCAGTTGTCGACCACTTTCATTATTCAGTTCCGGAAGCTTAGATAACACGATCTTGGTTTCATGTTGTGGGTCTAAATAGTTGAGCGTAGCGATGATGTTCCATCTATCTAACTGACTGTGGTTAAGCACTTGAGTACCCGAATACAAACCTGAAAAATTACCCAAGCCAAGCGTGTTGCACGTAGCAAACAGGCGGAAAGAAGGGTGGGGAGTGATCACGCGGTTTTGCTCGAGAGAAGTGTATTTGCCGTCTTGCTCTAAGAGTTGCTGAATCACAAACATCACATCAGGTCGACCCGCGTCGTATTCGTCCAATACCAATGCGATGGGTTGCTGGATACTTTGTGGAAGAATGCCTTCCTTAAACTCTGTTACTTGCATTCCGTCTCTAATGACGATGCTGTCTTTACCTATGAAATCCAAGCGACTTAAGTGTCCGTCTAGGTTGATCCTCAAACACGGCCAATTCAATCTTGCGGCAATTTGCTCAATGTGAGACGACTTACCCGTTCCGTGTGTGCCTTGTATCAATGTGCGACGATTGGAGGTGAACCCCGCCAATATAGCCAACGTCACTTCAGGATCAAAACAGTAATTTGGATCGACTTTAGGAACATATTCGCCCGCATGTTCAAATGCCATCACGGTTAGGTTGCTGTCGATCCCAAAGCGTTCTCTCATGCTTACTGGTTGCGTTGGTATCAATTCCGTCTCTTTCATCATATTTCTCTCTATATAGCTCATCACTTGTCGCTGCTATCGCGATATGACATCGATTATTAACAGCTCTTCTTAAGTTAATGGCACTTTTTGTACGAAAAACTACCAATAATGTGATCAAGTTTTATTAATTAGAATGAATTATTCCAATTTAATATAAAAAGTTGACGCGCAAAAATTCTACTACTAAGGTGAAGATGAATTCGAAAAAGAGACAATTCATTCCGAAAAATGAAATTTTGGTTAACTCAAGGAGAATGGAAGAATGAGCGAGCAAGAAAAACGTACGGTTGTTTCCGGCACAGTAACAATGACACCATCAGAAGCGTTCGTTGAAACTATGGTTGCTAATGATGTTACCGATATGTTCGGCATCATGGGGTCGGCATTTATGGACGCAATGGATATCTTTGCTCCTGCTGGCATTCGATTGGTCCCAGTAGTACACGAGCAAGGCGCTGCTCACATGGCAGATGGTTACTCTCGTGTATCGGGTCGCCATGGCGTGGTTATTGGGCAAAATGGCCCTGGTATTAGTAACTGTGTGACTGCGATTGCAGCGGCGTTCTGGGCACATAGCCCTGTCGTGATTGTGACGCCAGAGACAGGTACAAAAACAATGGGCTTAGGTGGTTTCCAAGAGTGTAACCAGCTTCCAATGTTCCAAGAGTTCACTAAGTATCAAGGACACGTAACGCACCCAGACCGTATGGCGGAATACACGGGTCGATGTTTTGACCGCGCGATGAGTGAAATGGGTCCAACTCAACTGAATATTCCACGTGACTACTTCTACGGCGAAACTCAAACTGAGATCCCTAAACCCGCGCGTTTAGACCGTGGTCCAGGTGGCGAGAAATCTCTAAATGAAGCGGCAGACCTGATTGCTGAAGCGAAATTCCCAGTCATAATTTCTGGTGGCGGCGTGGTAATGGCAGATGCAGTTCAAGAGTGTGCAGCGTTGGCGGAAAGACTGGGGGCACCCGTTGTGAACAGCTACCTGCACAATGACTCGTTCCCTGCTAGTCACCCATTATGGTGTGGTCCTTTAGGCTACCAAGGTTCGAAAGCAGCAATGAAGTTGATGGCTCAAGCGGATGTGGTTATCGCTTTGGGTACACGTCTTGGTCCATTTGGTACTTTGCCTCAACATGGCATGGACTACTGGCCGAAGAACGCGAAAATCATTCAGATTGATGCAGACAACAAGATGCTAGGTCTGGTTAAGAAGATTTCGGTTGGTATCTGTGGTGATGCGAAAGCAGCTGCGGTTGCTCTATCTGAAAGATTGGAAGGCCGTGCATTGTTGTGTGATGACAATAAAGGCGCTCGTCAAGACACGGTCGCAACAGAGAAAGCACTTTGGGAAAAAGAGCTTGATGAGTGGACACACGAACGTGACTCGTTCAGCTTGGATATGATTGAAGAAAACTCACACGAGACTCCGTTCTCTGGTGGTGAATACCTTCACCCGCGCCAAGTATTGCGTGAGCTAGAAAAAGCGATGCCAGAAGACGTAATGGTCTCAACCGATATCGGTAACATCAACTCGGTGGCAAACAGCTACTTACGCTTTGAAAAACCACGTAGTTTCTTTGCGGCAATGAGTTTTGGTAACTGTGGTTACGCGTTCCCGACCATCATTGGCGCGAAAGCAGCAGCACCTCATCGCCCAGCTATCTCTTATGCAGGCGACGGTGCGTGGGGCATGAGCCTGATGGAAACCATGACATGTGTTCGTCATAACATTCCAGTGACAGCCGTGGTATTCCACAACCGTCAATGGGGTGCAGAGAAGAAGAACCAAGTCGACTTCTACAACCGACGCTTTGTTGCCGGTGAGCTAGATAACCAAAGCTTTGCTGAAATCGCACGAGCAATGGGCGCTGAAGGTATCACGGTTGATAAGCTAGAAGATGTAGGTCCAACCTTGCAAAAAGCCATCGACATGCAGATGAACGAAGGCAAAACAACCATCATTGAAATCATGTGTACTCAGGAGTTGGGCGACCCGTTCCGCCGAGATGCGCTATCAACACCGGTTCGTTTCCTAGATAAATACAAAGATTACGTGTAAGTCATAGGAAATTTGTCCGGCCACAGAAATCTCGAGAGTGTTAGATAAAGTGCTATCGAGAATGTGGTCGGGCAATACCAACGGGTATTGGCAAAGGACTTAGGTGAAGAACGTAAACGCTTAGTTCAATAATTTCCAGTTAAACATTAGAACACTAATTAAATGTTCATTAGGAAAATAAATGGTTCTAGCTATATAAATTTTGTCACTCATTATTATTGTTCGATCCTTAACTAATGGATCCATAAATGGTCATCTTTGACGAAGATATATACCTATTATCATTTTTCAATAATTACAACTATACCAATTGAACAATTGATTAACGTGATTATTAATACTTTAACTTTACCGAATATAAATTAAATAACTTATTGTATGAATGTTGTGAAAAATAAACGTTATATAAGCTCACTCGAAGAGCTGTATGAAATAATCGATTCACTCATTGCTGAGTGTAGTGGACATCGTGATTTGATTTATAACGTGTGTGATTATGAAAATAATAACTTGATGCCGAGCTTAGGCCGATCAAATCGAAAGAATATTCGCCGTGTCGAACAAGAGCTTCTCTCGACCGTGAGAGTTTATGGTGGGCATTCGTTGAGTGCACACGAGATAAACGATTGGTTACTGATGTGTTTAGCCAAGAAACAGGGGTTTCCAACCCGTTTACTTGAATGGACAGATAACCTGATTAATGCGCTGTGGTCTGTATGTCATAGCCAAAGTAAAGACTGTATCAATATTATTAAAGCCATTGATTATCATAAAGTTAGTGTTTTCAACTCACCATGTGACCTCAATAGGACTCAGATATTCAATGTGGCTGATTGTGATCAGCAAGAGCAACGAAAAGATAAGTGGTATTCCATTCACCCATTTAAGGAAGGTGGCAATGATGCCATTCAGCCTTTGTACGATGAAAAAGAATATTCAAACGGTCTAGTATCCGTTCATATTCTTCCATCAGTGAAAGGCTTTGTTGCGTAATTAAATTTAAAGATAGAACAACCCCGTTTCGCGTATTTCTTAATCAATACGACAAGTTTCAGGCATACCTAACCCAGTAAGCTTGTTCAACGCTTTTATCATCGCGTAAGTCTCACCCACCTGGGCATTGTAATTTCTTAAGCTCAATCGTCCTCCTAGCAACTGTTTAACTCGATACATCGCTGTTTCTGACAATGAACGTTTGTGGTATCCATACCGCTCTTTCCAATACTTATTTGAGCCGTATAATTTCTGGCAACCCACGGCGAGATTTCGAGGATGACCACGCTCCCAGAAGGCTGCCCCTTCTCTTGGGGGAATAAGCGCAACGGCTCGCTTCATCTTAATAGCAGCGCGACACGCTCTCGTGTCGTAAGCGCCATCACCAGACACCTCAAGGATGCTTCGACGTGTTTGTTTCAGTAGGTTCGGGAGTACTTCACCATCTGTAACCGTTGATAAACTTAGCTCGGCGGCAATGATCTCATGAGTGCTTGTATCAACTGCAATATGCAGCTTTCGCCAGACTCTCCGCTTGCCATCCGTCCCGTGTTTTTTGACTTTCCATTCACCTTCGCCATAAACCTTAAGGCCAGTTGCATCAATGGCTAGGTGTTGTATCGCTCCTCTCGCTTTAGTCTTAAATGAGACCTCAACTTGCTTGGCTCTACGACTGATGCAGGTGTAATGCGGACAACTTAACGGCACATGGGCTAACCTAAATATCGAGTCGATAAATCCTTGCAGCGCTCTCAGTGGCATAGAAAAAACTCGTTTCACCATGAGTGCTGTCGTAATAGCTAAATCACTGAACCGACGTGGCCTCCCGCGCTTATTCTGTTTGCTTTGCGCCCACCCACTTATTGCTTCTTCATCGATCCAGAAGGTCAGAGAACCACGGTTAATGAGCGATTGGTTGTATTGCTTCCAGTTGGTTGTTTTGTAACAAGGTTTAGGCATAAGGCTACGAGAGAGAGTGGTGGTAGCTGATCAGATCGTAGGTTCTTGATTTAGTTCCATTGAATTACGCAACAAAGCCTCAGTGAAAGTAAACCTGATAAAGGAATTAATCTCCATGAATGTTTTAAATGAACCGACAGAATATATTGAAGAGACACTGGCTGATTTAAAAAATGAAGCTCATTTAGATAGCAATCAAGCAATGAATAAAGGTGAGGGTAATATCGAATTACAAGCTAATACTCATGATCGCCAGCTTGAGCAGTATGGCCGAAAGTACCATCAAGATTTTGATTTCGACTAAAGGCTAACACGTTCTAATTTAATTATACCTCTTATGTCGTCAGTGAAAAGTTGATTAAATAAAATTAGAACACTAATTAATTTATAAAAAGATGAAATCTGTGAGCTTAGAGATTGTTTATAACCTAACTCGAAGTTAGAGTGATGAACCTTGTTATCGAGTTGTTAAATTTTCACAAATCTAGTTTAAACACTCTAATAAAAAAGTGGCGCAAAGCTACTGAAATTTAAACCAATAACGAAAACATAAAGGATTCTGGAATATGAATATGCAAACCAATGCGGCGACATTCGTGCTGGAAAACCAAGTCGATACCGCTTTTTTACAGTCATTCAGTGATGCTTGGAATAACCATGATATCGAAGCGTTAATGTCGTTCATGACTGAAGACTGTGTCTTCCACACCGTGGCAGGTGAAGGCTTGCTTGGAAATACTATTGAAGGGTACGAAGCCGTTCGCAATAGCTTTGAATTGGTTTGGCAGAACTTTCCAGATGCAGCTTGGATCGACCCTGTCCACTTTGTATGTGGTGACCGCGCGGTGAGTGAATCGACGTTCTCTGCGACTAACCCAGATGGTAGCATCATCGAAGCTCGCATGGTCGACGTGTTTACTCTGAAAGATGGAAAAATCAGCGTAAAATTCTAAGCCCTGACGATAAACCGATTCTCACTGAGATGTTAAATCGAGCCAAAGAAAATGGTCGTGGCGCTTACACCTATCGATGGTTAAATCCGCTGTCGAGCAAAGTGGAAACTAAGCACACTTACTATCGAGTTATCGACAATAAGTTGGTTGGGGTGGGTTATTACACAAATTCAAACAACACGTAAACGCGTTTCTACGGAACCCTCAACCCAGTTAAATAAAGGGCTGGGGGCTCGAAATGCCGGTTTGTGTAAAAAAGCAATTTAGTAAAATTCACACTGTGTAATTTTTGTTGTGAAATTGTTTCAAAAATAACAGTAGTATGAAAAACATGGAAACCACACAGTAAAGAACAATTTTGAAAAGGGTCAATTGGGATGTTTGACCTTAATGAAATTTAAAGCCGTACGAGGGATAGACTATGAATATGCTGACACTAGACAAAACAGAACTTCACAGAAACCATTCAACTTTTATTGCTGAAGCTGTCTTTGCCGTCGAAATGGTGAAAGCAGACAAGCAACTCGAAAAGCAGAAAATGGCGAAACAGTTGCTTGATACTCTATTCCCTCTCGAGTCTGGTTCTCACGAAGATGTAGTGAGCTACGAGATTGACTACCGACACGTTCAGGTTTATTTCAAAAACGGTGAACACACAGGTTTGAAACGCGCTAAACACTTTGTGGCTTACACAGGTGATAAATCTAAGCCTTCAGCAATCCTATTCCGTGATGAAAGCGGTACGCACGTTGAAGTGACAATCGGTGCTCGTAAAGGCACTGGCCGCCTGGAGTTGGTTGATATTCAAGATATCCAATTAGAGACGTGCACCACGTTTGGTCAAACTGAGGCGAGCCGTTCTTCTGGCATCCGTCACTGGGTGAGCTTAGTAAAAGGCGATGAAAGTGGCCGCCCGAATGCATCAAGTGAAGACAAAGAGTTCACGGCGAAAAATGGTGAAGACTATAACCTAGGTTTTTGCTTCGCAATCTAACGAACTGTCTTTGAAATGTGCAGTGCTGATCTGTGAGACGCAGCACTGACATTTGAGCACTGATTTCTCTTTTACCTTTGGTAACTTTCCCCGCCCCTATAGCGGGGCTTTTTTATTAGAGCTATAAGTAAATTGGGTGATTATTAAAATTATCTGCAAAAAGTTTGGATGTGATTTTACGGTGCGTCATTTTAATTTAAATTGTTGTATTTGAAGGTTTTTATTTTTTTATTTTATTCTGTTTTTATTGGGTTAACTATCACTATCAACGGTGGTTTGGGTGACTGTTGAGCTAAAACTCAGTCAAAATGCTTTGAGCTGTGCTATAATGTGCGCCTTGGGATTGAGCCAGTAAGTCCATTTGTCACTAACTATTGTGATTTTTATTGCCTTTTATTTAGGCGGTTCGGCGAGCCAATCAAGTAGTAATTGGATACGGAGAGCGTCCTTATATTCGTTGATTCGGATATGCGAACATCATAATTTATGAGTTTTAAATCAAAAAAATACAGTATTGATTCTACTGACTATCAAGTTGGTCAAGATAACGTCAGTAAATGGGGCATGGATGTCCATAACACAGTCTTCGTAGCCTCAGTAGGCTTATCTCTTCTCTTCATCATCACTCTTCTTGCTCTTCCTCCTGCAGATGCTAAAGCTGCAATTGATTCTATTAAGGGTGCTGTTCTATCAAAGTTTGACTTCCTGTTTATGTGGGGAGCTAACATCATGCTAGCGTTTGCTGTTGTTCTTGCTTTTTCACCGTTGGGTAAAATCCGTTTAGGTGGTGAAGACGCGACGGCGGACTATTCAATGTCATCTTGGATTGCGATGTTATTCGCAGCAGGTATGGGTATTGGACTTATCTTCTGGGGTGTTGCAGAGCCAACTGCATTCTTCACGAACTGGTTCGGAACGCCATTAGACGCAGAACCTTTCACAGCCGCTGGTCGTGAACTGGCGCTAGGCGCAACCGTATTCCACTGGGGTTTTCATGCATGGGCTATCTATGGCATGACGGCGCTTTGTCTGGCGTACTTTGTTTATAACAAAGGCTTACCGCTATCAATGCGTTCTGTGTTTTACCCAATTCTGGGTGAGCGTGTGTGGGGCAAAACTGGTGATGTAATCGATGTACTAACCGTACTGGTTACTCTGTTTGGCCTTGCGACTTCATTGGGCTTAGGTGGTACACAAGCAGCAAGTGGTATTAGCCACGTGTTCGGTTTGGAAAACAACATCTTCCTTCAGCAATCTATCATCGTTCTGATCATGGGCTTGGCGATCATCTCTGTACTACGTGGTATGGACGGTGGTGTTAAGTTCCTAAGTAACCTGAACATGGTTATTGCATTCATATTCCTTGGTCTTATCGCTGTATTGAATTTCACAACTGTGCTTGATTCAATGGCAACGGCGGCAACGGGCTATGTGAAAAATATCGTAGCTTTGAGCCAAAGTGCGGGTCGTGAAGACACAACATGGCTGCATGGTTGGACTGTGTTCTACTGGGCATGGTGGGTAGCGTATGCACCTTTCTTCGGTATGTTCGTAGCGCGTATTTCTAAAGGCCGTACGGTTCGTGAATTCCTACTTTGCGTATTGATTATCCCAACATTGGTAACGTCGGCTTGGATGTCGATCTTCGGTGGCGTAGCTATCGAGCAAGTAATTAACCATGTGGGACAACTTGGCCTCGACCAAGGCATTACAGACGTATCTCTAAGCTTGTTCTACATGCTAGATGCTTACTCGTTCGGTAGCATTCTGTCAGTTCTCGCAGTCGCACTGATCATTGTGTTCTTCGTTACAACGTTGGACTCAGGCTCTATCGTTATCGATGGCATGACAGCGGGTGGTAAACTAGAAGTGCCAGTGAAACAGAAAGTCGTTTGGGCGGTTATCTCAGGCGCTATCGCAATGGTAATGCTGTGGATTGGTGGTACTCAATCAATCCAAGCTCTGCAATCTATTACGATTATTGCAGCACTGCCGTTTACGATCATTCTTTTGATTGGTTGTGTGAGCTTGTTGAAAGGCCTACTGACAGAAGTCGGTAAAGGGCAAGAAACGGTTACTCCGGCCATTAAGTAAGTACCTCTAGATAGGAACTTACTCTAATCAGCAGATTCAAAGCTCCCTTGCACCGCGTGCAAGGGAGCTTTTTTATGCCGTAGAAGACATCAGCGAAAGAGAAACAAAAAAGAGCCACAAGTGAGTAGTCATTTGTGGCTCTTTTAGTTCTTGGCTCTTAGTTATTAGTCTAGGTGCCCGGTTCTAGCTATGAGCGGGTTTACGCTTACGCGTTCAATTCGTGCTGAATAACGTAATCCAAAGCACCAACAACAGCAGCAACTTGAGCATCGTTACACTCTTCGTCTGTTACTTTGTCACTGTCTGGGTAAACCTCTGTGGTTGTACCGTACTTACAGTCAGTCACGCCGCCACATAAGCCAAGCTTCTTCATTGGGTAGTTGATCACGCCGTGTTGAGTGACGTCTGAACCAATGATCTTGCCTTCGTCATCCGCAGGCGCAATGTGGGTTACTTTTTCAACTGAAGCGATGACAGCAGCTTGGAATTCAGGTTGTGGGTTTTCAGTATCGCCAACAGTGTAGAAACCGTCTGGGATCATACCTTCGATGTACTCAATGCCATCACGAGCTGCGAGTGCAGGTCGGAATTCAGTTTCATCAGAGTCAGTCGTCTCATGCAGGTCAACGTGAACCAATACTTCTGGCAGAGACGCTACTAGAGCTCGTAGGTTTGCTGATTCTTCTGCTGGCGTACCGTCGTAGAAAGAGCGGTTTGGATCAACAGCATTTGGATTCCAGCGGTTGATCACTTCGTAGCCCCAAGGGCTTACACAAGGTGCGACAACAATGTTGAAGTGCGCTGCGTATTTCTCTGCTTGAGTCGCAGCGAATTTGATCGCGCCATGCACGCCACTGGTTTCGTAACCGTGAACACCACCTGTTACCAGAATCGTCGGCTTTGACTCGTCCCAGTTTTTGCTCTTGATAGCGAAGAGTGGGAAGCGAGCTTCGTCGTAGCTCAGTGCGCCGTATTGTTCGATGTCAAAGCGGTCTGCCAGTGCTTTAATCTTTGGTACAACTTCTTGCTGGTATTCACGCTTAACCGTTCGTTGAGCTAACCATGTTTCACGTTCTGCTTGTTGCCATTTTTGCCCTAGCTTACCAATCGGGTAGGTAGATTCACTTTTCATCTATACTTTTTCTTTTATGTTCGTGAAAGATTAAGACAGATTATTCCTGTCTAACAGAGACAGCAATAGAAAACACAACTTGTGACTTTATTTTTTACAGACTCATAACTTTGATGAGTGAATTGATGGTGTTACATTTTATTGATGGTTCAATTCTTTATAAAGAGACAACAAAATGGCTGGAGCAAGTTTACTAACACTGTTAGATGACATTGCAACCGTGTTGGATGATGTCGCATTGATGTCTAAGGTAGCCGCTAAAAAAACCGCAGGCGTATTAGGTGACGATCTAGCCCTTAACGCCCAGCAGGTATCCGGTGTTTCTGCTGAAAGAGAAATCCCAGTGGTATGGGCGGTCGCAAAAGGCTCATTTAAAAACAAGCTGATTTTGGTTCCGGCAGCACTATTGATCAGTGCATTCATTCCTTGGTTGATCATGCCACTACTGGTGATTGGTGGTCTGTTTCTTTGTTTTGAAGGGGCAGAGAAAATCTTAGAAAAGCTTTTTCCTCATGCTCATCAACACGAAGAGAAAGATGAGGAAAGCAGCTCGGGTGAATCTGTTGAAGAGTATGAGAAGCGAAAGGTCTCAGGCGCAATTCGTACCGACTTCATCTTATCTGCGGAAATCATTGTGATAGCTCTGGGTACCGTAACGGGTACAAGTATCGTGACTCAGATTCTTGTGGTGAGTTTGATAGCGGTTGTGATGACGATTGGTGTTTATGGCTTAGTGGCAGGGATCGTTAAGCTGGATGATTTAGGTTTCTATCTCCAGCGCACATCGAATGGGAGTACCATTAAAACCCGATTGGGTAATGGGTTAGTCGCATTTGCACCAAAGCTAATGAAGATGCTTGCGGTTGTCGGCACGGCTGCGATGTTCTTGGTTGGCGGCGGTATTGTGGTACACAACGTTCCAGCAATTCATCACTTAATTGAACCGATTATTATGGACTTCAGTGGACATACGATTGCGACTGCGGTGGTACCAACGCTATTAAATGGTGTGATTGGGGTTTTAGCTGGATTGATCGTTGTTGCTGTTTGGACTGTGATAGAGAAAATTCGCGGTAAGTAATCGCTCATTATTGGTCTTAATAAAACCCTCTCTCCACGAAACGAAAAAGGGGCACCATAATCATTATGGTGCCCCTTTTAGTCTAATGGGTCGTGTTTAATTAACACCACACTCTTATTTTTCAACATGAGCGCTTATTTACCGACTAAGCGTTTATTTTACAGACCAAGCAATCGTCTCGCCGCCACGGATTGGCACAACGATGTCTGAACCGAAAGGCATGGTTTCAGCAACATTCCACTCTTCTTTAACTAGAGTGATGGTATCTGAGTTACGTGGCATGCCATAGAAGTCTGGGCCGTTGTGGCTCGCGAACGCTTCTAGGTTTTCAAGCTTACCCTCTAGTTCAAACACTTCAGTGTAAAGCTCTACTGCAGCGTGCGCAGTGTAAGAACCCGCACAACCACATGCTGATTCTTTAGCGCCTTTGGCGTGTGGTGCTGAGTCTGTACCCAAGAAGAACTTCTTGCTGCCGCTTGTTGCCGCTTCGATAAGCGCTAATTGGTGCGTGTTGCGCTTTAGGATAGGAAGGCAGTAGAAGTGTGGCTTAATGCCGCCAACCAACATGTGGTTGCGGTTGTAAAGCAGGTGGTGAGCGGTGATAGTCGCAGCAACGTTGTCGTTCGCGTTCTTCACGAAAGTCGCAGCATCTGCAGTTGTGATGTGCTCTAGAACAATCTTCAGGTTAGGGAAGTCGTTCACAATCGGTGCAAGTACTGTGTCCAGGAACTGCTTCTCACGGTCAAAGATATCAACATCGTGAGCCGTTACTTCACCGTGTACCAGCAGCAACATACCCACTTCTTGCATTGCTTCGAGTACGTGGTAAATCTTTTGAGCTGAAGTTACACCTGAATCAGAGTTAGTCGTCGCGCCAGCAGGGTATAGCTTCGCTGCTACAACAGCGCCAGATTCTTTCGCTTTACGAATTTCATCAGGTGTTGTGTTGTCTGTCAGGTAAAGTGCCATTAGAGGCTGGAATTGCTCGCTTGGCTGCTGTGCCATGATGCGTTCACGGTAAGCAAGAGCCATTTCGGTATCGGTTACCGGTGGGATCGTATTTGGCATGATTAACGCTCGACCATTGTAACGGCTGATATCGCGAACTGTATCTTTTAATACTTCGCCATCGCGTAGATGAACGTGCCAGTCGTCAGGACGAGTAATCGTAAGTTGTGTCATTGAAGGCTCCCACCATTTGAAGTGTTATGTAGTTGGAGCCTAAACTCGGCGAAATCTGTGAAAGCAATCGCTTACGTTTAGGCGACAGGATGATAGTGGAAAAGTACTTTCATTTCATCCTATTTTTAACTCTTCATGGCTAGGAGCTTGTTTTTATGGATATTTTATTCGGTATCTATTTGTTAATAAGGGTTAGCGGGTGGCTACCCACAGACCATGGATCATTCCTGGAACCCAGAAGAAGAAAGTAAGAATGATATTAATCACCAAATCTTTCCCGGCGCCACGAGCGAAGAACACGCCAACAGGCGGAAGCAGTACACATAAAATGATAATGACGAGTTTGTTCATGATAAATCCTTTTTATTCAATGAAGGTTCAATGCGATAACCGTGTTCAAATTATAGAACGTATGGCGAAAGCTAATGCATTGGTGTCTTTATGTATATAAGACAGCCGTTTAAACATCTCAAGATATTAGCTTAGTATCAAGTGTTTAATGCCTACCAGTTTATCTATTTATAACCAAATGCTTATAATCAGTATTCCCATCAAGATATACATTTAATCATTTGAAGTTTGGCCGTGATTTTATGACTAGGCATTTCCAAGAGTCAATTTTACATATTTGCTAAACATATCCAGTTACAAAAAGATAACATCGCAATCTAATGTAGCATTCGTATGCTACAAGGTTAAATTTTAAAAAGGTCAAACGATATGTTAGATGTGTTGCCAAAGAAGGCTAATTTGTTGCAGGTAGCTTTAATCTTGGCTGTTTCAGGTTGTAATGGTGATTCAGGAGTTGGTTCTACTTCGGGCCCAGATAGCCCAGATAGGCCAGATCAATCGAACGTACTTTACTCCGTTCAAGATACCATGCAGCACACTAAACCTCGTGAAACTTTTTATGTTGATCTCTCCAACAATATGGAAAGTTCTGATGGGACACCTGTTGCTCTGCTGAATGTTGAATCCCTTAATTCTGACTATCATTGCGATGTGGTTTCTAACGACCAAAATGGTTTTTATATTAAAGCAACGCAAGTAAACCTATGTGACTACCGATTTCGTGTTGGATCCTCTGTGTCAAGAATGTCAACAGCGATATCTTATGATGGCTATAGTGAGGCTACAGCTCGAATCGCTATAGCTGAAAACAGTGAACAATTAATACCCATATCATCTGCAACTTCAACTGGAACACCCATTTCGGTGAACGTGAAGGACGAGTTAGCAAATTTGGGGTACGAGGTCGACACGAGTCGCTATACACTTAGTATGACGCTAACTTTGCCTAATAGCGATTCAACGCTTTCATCAGCAGTATCTGATCCCGCGAATAACGTTATAGAGTATACTCCAGGTGCTGGACTTGAATCTGGAGTTGAGAGGGTTTTATATAGCTATAGTGATGGAGTAAATGTTCTTAGTGGTAGCCTGGATATTGCAGTTTCAACAACAGTAAATGGTGCTCCAATAGCTAACTCTACATATATACAGACATTTACCGATCCTGATACCTTAAAAATAGTGTCAGAAGTTCCATACGGGAAAACGGTCACAATTGACGTTTTGAGTCTCATTTCTGATCCTAATGGTGATTCATTACAATTAATTGATGTCTATGCTTACGATGCTGATGTTGCCATTATAGAAGATGCTAACTTAGATGGTAATCTGTTCAATGACACTATTTTCACGTTTACTACTTCTAATTCTGGCTATCACAATATCACTTACGTTGTCTCTGATAACAAAGGAGGCTTTGCCACCGGGATAATAAAGTTAAAATCCGAAGACTTATACCCGATAATTGTTTTTAATGAAGGCAATGTATATCAATCTGTTACTCCACCTTTAACTATGGAGCAGGCAGAAACTGCGAGTATTGAATTCGAAATAATAGGAACAGGAGATGGCACCAATGCCGTCGATAATGTAACAACCGTAGCGCATTCGAAAGGTGTTGCTGAAGCAATTTGTACTGCAAGAGGTGCTTTTTTACCGAATCAAGTAGATTTGCAAGAACTTTATGCTTGGAAGCCTGATGGTCAAATATTTACAGACTATAGATATCCAAATGACAAACCGTATTGGACTAGTGACCAGGTTGATGAAACTACCACAACACTAGTCAATCTATTTGATGGTTCAGTCACTGCTAGTAATAATGAAGAGGTAAATTATGTTCTTTGTACTAATACTGAGTATATCCCAGAAATCACCCCAGTATCTATCAGTTTAAATGGTGTGACTTCGATTCAACGTGACTTAGATGTAGATAAACATGAATTATATCAGGCGACTATAACTAACTCAATTGGCCAAATGGAACAAGTTCCAGCCGAATATGTCAATTGGACAGTAACTGAGTTGAACGTTACTACCTTTGATGAACATACAGGTATCTTGACAGCGTATTCTACCGCAAATACTGAACCTCAATTTAATGTTAATATTGAAGCTTGCTATGAATCATTTTGTGATAACTTGAACGTTACTTTATTCGCACCTTTGGGTATAACTTCATATGAAGGAAGTGAATTTCTTCCGTTGTTTACGAGAGAACAAGTACTCCGCTATAGTGATAATAATACTTCGATTTTTGCTCCGAATGATACTGACGATTATTCGTATTCGGTAATCAGAAGTTTTGGGTATAACGCAAATGACACGAACTTTATAGAGTCTGGATATGATAGCAGCCAGACTGAATATTACTGCTCATCAATAAACTTCGATGGTGGTGGGTGGAAAGAATTTGACTCGTCAACTATTGCACTTCGGTTTGCTGGCGCTTGGAATGCAGACCCTGCATATAAAGCCATAACTGTAGGTCGTATATATTCAAATTCCGATTACCAAGATGAGTTTTGGTTCCGAGGAAATGGTTTTCTCTATAAGTTTTACATTAATAATTACGCGGAACCAACTAGTGATAACGGTGGTATCACGTATTATAGAGGTCCTGAAGATACTCCTGAGGCCGACCAAAATTACTTTGGTAGCCAAGTACACGTTTTTTTATCATGCTATAGATGATAGTTATGAGTCTGTCTCCCTTTAAAGTAGGTTGAAAATCTTTAGTAAGCCAGTAGCGATGTTACTGGCATTTTTAATGCGAATTATTTACGTGTTATTGTCATGTTGATATTTATTAATTAATAACCGCAAGGTAAATTCTCCGTCTCACTCTATTTCCCCAACTAAAGACATCACTTGTAAATTAAACGCTAGATTATAATAACTTAGGTTACGATTTAGGTAGTTTAACTTGTGATGGTCATAATTAATATTATATAAAGCAATATAATAAAATAGTTATGATGCTCATTTTTATAACTCAGATAGTCACCAGCGTTACCCCTTCTCATATCCAATTGAAACACCTTTCTCAAAGTTTGATAATGGTTATTATGATATCCAATTTAGTGTAACTGAAAGTATTTATTGTACAGATCTTATTCCCTAGATAAATGAACTAGTCGGCGATATATCGACTAGGCATATTTAACTATAAATAATTTCAACGTGCTAACCTAAAGCGTAGTTATTTTAATATTATATGCCTGTTGTTTAGCAAGAGGCTAACGCAATGCTTATATTATATTAAAGGAAATAAAATGAAAAAATTAACACTCATTACATTATTGTCTGCAATTACTGTTGTTCCGGCTTTTGCTGCACCTGGCGATACCTCTATTGGTTCTGTAGTATTCAGCGGCTTTGTTCCTGGTTTTGTATCCAACGGTGACATCCTTGTTACTGGTGCGGGCGGTAGTGAAGACCCTGCTTCTTTTGTTGGTACGTTACAGGTGAACGCTGACGGTACGTTCGCAACGACTAAACCAGTTGTTTTGGAAGCGCATGACTACACGGGGGCTGTGCTTGGGGCTTTAACTCCAGCTAACTGGACGGTATCACAAGTAAATGTGCTTCCAGCTTCAATGAGTGAAGTACAGTCTAACATTGTCGTCGGCGATAACATTTCAGCGACGGAGCTTACTGCAGCTGACTACTTAGCTTCAACTCAACTTTCAGCAGGCGATACGGTTCAACTGTATGTTGCTAACGATACAGCACACTCAACTCCAGATGATATTGCTGGTACAGAAGTTATCGTTAACGTTGATATGATTGCAACTTTGCCATAAGAAACAATCTCATTATTTGATAGGCACTTAATTAATTAAGTGCCTTGTTTTTCGAGGCTGATGAAAATGAATATCTATATAAATTATTTCTTTCTATTATTGCTTGTTATTTTTAGTTTCAATAGCTTTGGCTATGAAAGCTATTCATTTCCAGTAAATACACAAATAAATAGAGCGAATTTGTATGACTATTCTATAAATGTAGATTTATCTGATGAGTTTATTGCACTGAAGTATGATAGTGAGAACGAAACCTTTCTAAATGGGCGTTTTTATTCTTATATTAGAACGAATATACCAACAAGCACTGGGGATTCGTTTGAATACAGTTATAACATATCAGAGTTCACTTCTAAATGTGTTCTCAACGATAGCGGTGAGACTATGTATGATGATTTTATCGATCTCTATATCGATAGAAAACATTACTCTGATATTTCAGATATACCAAACTTTGAATTTAATAATATTAAAAATACTGAATATGAAAACTCTACCAATGAATTTGAATTAGTGACAAATAAAAATATACCGAGTGATGAGCCATTAGATTGCAATGGTCGTATTACGTTCAATGTGGAGCTTCAACTATAATGTTTATTAGACTTTGGTTTGGTTTAAACTTAATTATCATATTTTTCTTGGCCATAATATATAGTTCAAAATCCGTCGCAAATATTCCAGATGGATTTGAAGATATGTTTGAAGAGAAGTTGATAAGAATGCCACTAATTCTCTCGGCTGATAAGAACAAATTATTCTATTCGGAAGCTTTCATCTCGGGTGATGAAGTAAGAATTCCCACTTCACAAAAACAACTTGTAGCACAAGCATTGGCGAATGAACTTGGTATTGAGAAAGATGTTAGCGATGCGATGGCAACAACACTGGTAAATGGGGTTGAATCGAGCCTAGATTGTAAAGGTTATCGAAGTGAATGTGGTCTACTACCTGATTTATATGATTTTGTTTATGTTCCAGATAGCCAATCATTGATTATTCATGTTAACTCACAATTCTTAACTGAGATAATAGAAGAGTCAGAAATAAAATTTGTAAAAGAAGAGATCGATCAAAACGCGATCATTATGTCACATGGTTTGAATCTATCTGGTTCTTATAGCGACAACACTGATTATACATCGTCTTATTCTTATCAACATGAAAATTATGCAGGTTTTGGCAAGTATGGCTATTTGCATAATGATCTAAACTTTAGTGATGTCAATGGTTTCAGTTCGGATGACTCATCGTATAACTATGTTGGTGGTAATACTCGTTTCTCTGTCGGGTATAAATACCAAGAACGCCCTTGGAATAGTACTCAGTTTTTAGAAAATGGCAGCAAAACTTCTGGTTACATGTTGTCGATTGGATCGACGAGAGAGCTAGTAAAAAAATCATCTTCTAATTCTAGACGAGTATATTTGAACATTTCAAGATCTGGTCGACTAGAAATTAATGATGATAGAGGCCGTGTTCTATTAAGTCGTAATGTGGATGCAGGGCAAGAATACTTTGACTATAACGAGCTACCATTTGGTACTTATACTGCGACAATTCGAATATTTGATGGCAGTGAAGAGTTTTACACAGAAGATAGGTTGATAGTCAATACAAGCTCTTCGTCGATTAAAACCGGCGAACTAGATTATCATATTACAGCCGGTTATTTATCAAGAGACCTGACGAATACGGGACTAGAGGACGATTTTGACCAGAAATCCATCAACTTTGCTTATGATAATTATGAAAGTCCAATGTTCACCAATGGGAAATTGAGCTATCAAGTTACGGATTTTTTTGCACTGGGTGCAGGTTCGTTTATTACAGGGGAAGATAATTATAATTATGTTGGTGGTCATTTATCTTTAGGGGAAGTGTCCAGAATATCGGCAGTAACAGGATTATTTGACGATGGATCTAGTTTTTATAATTTTGATGTGGGGATTTATAACTTAAGTGTATCTTACACAAAATTTGATAGTGAAAATGATAATAGTATTGGAGATATTAGTTTGTCTCAACTTTTATTCAGTAACTCGAACTATACGTCATTATCAGTAAATTACAACAAGTACTTAACGAGAAATATATCATCATATATATCGGGTATATTAACAAAAAACCAATATAAAGATTTTAGTAATGGTTATAATAATGAATCAGAAAGTTGGTCTGCAAGAAGTGGCGTGCAGATATCATCATTACCACTTGACTCAAAGGTGAACTTAGAGTTATCAGCAAGTGAATCGAGCGATATAAATTATGGTGTTATGGCCTCAATAATTATTCCAATAGGCCAGGAAAACACATACACACATAGTACACAAGCACAAATAGATGATAGTGGTGATGTTGCGCTATCGCATAGAGATACAGTCTCAAGTAGTCTAATTAACAGAAACAATCTAAATGTATCAAGCTCTGCGGGACTTTATTATCAAGATTCTACTGAAGACCAAAGCAGTGCCGATTTATCATTGTCTGCAAATTATAAGAATAAATATATTGACTCAAACTCTTATGCCTATATCAATTCAAGTAGTAATACAAGTGTTTCTGCATATATTGGTACAAGTAATATCGTAACTTCTCAAGGAATAGAGTTTACGAGTGAAAAGTCATCTTCTTATTTTATTTCGAATAATGATACAGGGGAACTGTCTTCGGATGGAAAATTCTTGGCGGTAGTTAACTCCGAGCAGAATGGAAAACAAAGCAATGCTTATGTTAGTGGAGATGCTTTGACGGTATATCCATTAAAAGAGTTCTATGAATATGAATTCAAGCTTGATACGGAAGCCTCTGATTTTTACAACAATGGTGAGTCTTATACGTCGGCTACTAGTTATCCAGGAACTGTTATCCGTTTGGATACGTCGTTGTCTGAGTTGAAATCATTTATATCGACGTTTAGTGACATAAATGGAAATCCAATAGACGGAGTTGAATGTATCGGTGGAGGTTGTGTTTCTACTGACAAGCTTGTTGAAGGTGTGTATCAATTTAAGGTGAAAGATAAACAACCTTACAAAATTATATCTAAGGAAAACCAATGTGTAATACCGGAGTTATCATCGGTTAATAATTTGAATTTAGGTAATAACTTCTGTATGCCATCATTCGAAGAAAATAGTGAAGGTTATCAGATAGCCCTAGTTGATGGTGTTTATTATTACTACTTAGGGCAATACAAGGATAGTAATATTGTATTGAACTATCAGAACAAACTGAACAACTCAGGTGTTGAAATTATAAACAAAAAGCTTGGCGGTTATTTGTATATATTCGCTAAGTCTCCTGAGCAACTAACTACGGCAAACAAACTGTATGTTGATGAACTCATTAATTATGCAGTTCATATGGAGATGACGCCATATGCTTATAACTAACATAGAGAAAATTATGCAACGTGTAATATTTACTTCGATACTATTAATGACGACCTCTTTTAGCCATGCATTTAGCATAGATAAAATGCTTCTTATAGCTGGAGAAGATGGTAATGAAGTTTTTACTCTGACTAGTTCGAAAACTGAACCTGAATATATAAAAGGTAACGTTAGCCAAGTAAAGGTTGAAAACGGAGAGTTAGAAAAGGTAGAGCTAACAAAAGATAATTTACCTTTATGGGATCTTGCGCTATTACCCAATAAACTGATATTAAATCCGGGGGAAAGACGTCGTGTATCAGTAAAGAATTTATGTCAGGTTAATTGTGATGATTTAGAGAAGGACAAAGTTTATCAAGTGACTTTCATGCCTAGCGTTATCGATGGAGATAAAAAAGAAAGTATAATTGGTATTAATTATGGTTATGCTCCTTATTATATTGTACCTGCAAAAAATGCTAATGTTGACTACAAAGTTAAATATAACGGTTCAGAAGTTTATGTGGAAAATAATGGTAACACATTTTTCTACATACAGTTTGATAACTGTAAACCGAATTCTGTTAGTAACAAATGTAAACAAACTAATACAATACTATCTGGTCGAAAGAAAACCATAAAATTAGCAGAAGGCCTGCAAAATGTCGATTCGTTATCCGTTAAGGTAGCCAACCATGATTACAGTTATAACAAAAATATCACTATTAAAAAGAAATAGCCTAATTAGTATAGCGCTATTATTCACGGCTTTAGATAGTAGCCATGCTGCAGATGTATACGGAACGATTACAGCAAACAACTCTGTGGTTTGGAACAATGCGGCGCCAAATAGTTATTTCGGTAGTGAAGCTATATCTCCATCTGCATGGACGATAGCGCAAGAGCAACCAACGGCAGAGTGGTATCCCGCAACGATGGATAACCAACCCGTTAATAACGTTAGCTTTGTTAATCATTCTACAGGCGAAAGTTTTAACACCAGCCTGGAGTTGTTAGGCGTTGAGTACAATTTGGGTAGCTCGGCTAGTTATTTCACATCAAAAGACTACGGGTCAAATGTGGGAATGGGAGTTGCCAATGAGTGTGCAGCTACAAATATAAGTGGTTCGAGTGCGAAAGTGGGCCAAGAGTCGACTTTGTGTGTGTCGCGAATGGGTTACACAGCAACAAGCCGAATAGAGCCTTTTAAGTTTTATCGACCTGCTTTCGCTTTGCCTAATATCAGTAATGATGTGTTCGCAGCCCCTGTTGGATCTGGAACTTTTACGGCATCAATTAACCTTTCACCCACTTACTTTTTTACAAGTCAAACCGGTACGATGACTTATACCAGAGTGCCGGAGACGTTAATTATCACGATTGATTATCAAGCTGCGATCCTTGAATCATTAACGGTACTTGGAGACGGGAATATTGAACCCCAGTATGATACTGCAACAAAAAGGATCTCTGGTACAACGAGGTATGATGTTAGCTTGTTAGGGACTTTACCTACAGGCGTTATTATGACATTTAGCCCTACGTCAGGTGACTATGAGCTTACAAATATTGATAACTCGCTAGAAAAGATACCCTACACAATCACGTGTGCCATTGGCTGCGAAAGCCCTGACAAGGTGATTGTCCAAGACGGAGTACTTAATACCGCATCTTTTCCTGATTCAGAAGTGATTACAGTGAATGGAGAAGGTAGTAACAAAGTTGATGTAGCATACGATGTTAGTTTTGATGTCGATGGAAATGCACTCAGTTCAGGTAATTACCAAGGGTCGTTTAATGTTGTTTATGAGGTGAACCTGTGAACCGACTAATTAATAATATTTTTTTTATGTTTCTAGTACTAACCAGCGGTGCAGCGGTTGCTGAGAAGCCAACTGCTCATATTTTGGGGGTAGGGGCAAACTATGGCTATAATTTTGATGGAGATATGTTTGAGAATTCTCAATCTATTTATTTTCTCTACCAATATAACCGACTTCAATTGAATCTAGGTATCAAACATTATAAATTATTAGATGATTCTGAGTACATACCTGATTTAGGTTTGCTTTATAGTATACATGATGGAGAAGAAATTGATTTAAAGGTTGGAGTCGGATTTGAAGATAAATATCCAACAATAGAGTACCTTGCTGAGTATGCTTTGAATGAATATTTCGGTGCGAGTATCGCACTTAATCAAACGTTGAATGATGATTTTGGGCAAAATCAACGAGAAGCCGTGGTTGGATTATCTTATTATTTCAATGACAGTAAGCGTAAGATTGAGTCTGACCAAGTTGAACCTCGCCCTTCGTCACTTGAAATTACGAAAGCTCCGGATTGCACATCTGACCCAACTGATACGGACTGTGACTTCGATACTATGTCTAACAGTATATCCGAAGTTGCTGTTAAGCCGACATTACCTTATGTCGTACAAGAAGGTGATTGGTTATATGAACTACGTAGAAAGTTCGGCTTCGATTTAGAAGAGATCATTGAGAGTAATGATATTGAAAATCCTGATTTGATCATTCCTGGCCAAGTATTAGAATAAGCTCTTACCGGTAACCTGATCAATATTAAAGTATTACTAGACCTATTTCTTATAAGGTATGGTGATGCTTTTTTTTTGCACTCGATTAAATCTGTCTAACTATTCATCTATGATCTTACATAGCTTACGTTGATGTGAATAATCAAGTGTTGCCAAGAATCATGGTTTACATACCAGATCTTAGGTTCAGGTATTAAATATTACGAAGTTAGATAAAATTTAATTCTCTTAATGTAAAACCATTAAACTACTATGAAGACTTGCAAGATATGTATTAGCGTTTTACTCTTCGGTCTCTCCCTAAGGTTTAACTGCCATCAAATCGCTAACCAGTGCATAATATGCATAAGTCTGGTGAATTGATGTGGCCGTATCCATGCTATATAATGATCGTTATGAATGGACTTTTCTGAACAAATTAATGTTTACAAATCTAACATCACGGATGCAAGAGTGGCTGGTAGGCATTAGACTTCTTTTTTTCTGCGAATAAGCTAAACTCTCATATGTAACCAATTGCATTTGAGGTGTTTATGAAGTCGTTTGTCAATATTAAGGTCGTTTTATGTTCGTTTTTATTTTTTGCAACCTCAGCGATTGCTTCTATTAGTGCTGATGATGTCACGTTTTCAGGCCGAGTCGATGGAGATATACGAGCAATTTATTCTGACAAAAGTCTAACGAATGTGGATGGCATGCAAAACACGAAAGCTGTAAGAGGCATGACTCAGAGCAGTTATGTAACATTACTAAACAATGAAGTAGATGATGTAATTGTTCGTGAGGTTGACATGTAGTCAAGCGAACATAGCATATTAGATTCTAACTTTTTACCATATGCTTTAATACTCAATCGCTTAATTACATAGTATATAGATTGTACTGATAATTTAAGTGGGAAAATAATGAGGTATATTGGTTCAATAATATCGAATACGAATGTCAAAACTGTAGAGTTGTGTTTTGAAAGATTGAAGCAAGCAGGAGTTTATCCATCTTTCGATGGATTGGTACTCCTGTTAATGTGCGCGGAAAGAGACCGCTTAGCAACACTGAGAGCTAATTGAGCATGGGTTTGAACAGGTTTGACAGCCTGTAAGCAAGTTCAAGAACTCGGGTTGAGTAAATAGCTGGCTTGTTTTTATGTGCATTAAAGCTTTAGAATAATAGTGTTTACCAATTTTGATTGCACCGTTGGTTGATTTTTTCTCGTACGAAACAACAGAAAATCCCATTTTTTCGAGTACTTCTGCTGAGCTCTTTATAGCAACTGTTGTGTAGTAGTCGGTAATGTTAGCGTGTTTTGCTAGAAACCTGAATTCTCTATTTAATTGTAGACGAAAAGGTCGCTCGTACAGCGAATGCTGGCTCACCGCAAAATAAGCTAATTTTCGGCTTTTATTATAAGGAACGGTTTTTCTTAAATCTATTTCATTAATCGACTTTTGAGAAAGTGTTTCAATTTCGGAGATCATACCTTCAGTCGTGAATATAGTGCCTATGTTATGTCCTAATAGCTCCCCTGTGACGCTGTCGACATATTTATAGGCAATGAAATGTTTTTCATTGCAATAGTTTAAAAAATCGATTTTATAGAGTCCATGCTTAATATTCTCATCAGAGGTTTTCTCATGAAAAACAAGTACAGAATTTACAATCTCACTATCATTAGAATTTCCAATCGGATATTCACAAACAGGATTGTGTTCGATCATCGATGTTGACTGATAATTTGCTCTGGCGATCAAATTATTTAAACTACGGTATTTCTCTTCCATCAGAGAGTCGAATTGATCAACTCTATTTTTAGAACTAGGGTCTTGATGTAGTAAATGACTAACTTTAGATAGATAAGGCTCAAGATCGTTGGTAAATTCTCGCAAAACACGAATACTACGGCTAAGAGTTGGTTTAGTTTTTCCTCTTTCCCATCGACTAAGTGTAACTGTGTCAATGTTCGATAGATCTCCTCCGAGTAAGTTGAGCTTTGTAGCTGCTTGACTTTGTGTTAGTTCATTCGCGATTCGATATTTTTTTAAGTATTCGCCAAACACAGTAGTTTTCTCCAATCTTTTGCATAAGGCGAAGTATTATTATGTGTAGAAACTTAAGATGGTAGGCATCTTAATTTAAAGGCTGTTTGGCTATGCCTAATGATTTTTGATTGAGTATTGGTTATCCCACTGGGTTGTTTTTATGAGGGTTATTATTTCGGGTTGAGAAAGAAGTGTCGCTGTATCAATTTCGTATAAGCAATGTTCGAATGAGCGGTTGCCTAATTTAAAACCTCCTTTTTCTGACTCAATATCAAATGCTATTTTCTTAAATCCAAGTTGCTCTAAAATTTGTCCGATTTCAGGCCATGCACTAAAGAAATAATAACGTTGAACATTTGAATAGTGAATTAGGTTTATAAATTGAGAAACTAACATACATCGAAATATCTGGAAATTAGAAGAGTAACGATTATAATTACAAACCGATAACTTAGTCGAATTTTTATAACTGACAGATTTTGTCAGGTCGATATCAATGATTTTTGAATGAGTAACTTTGTCAAAATAGTCACTTTCGAATATAAAACTAATTGAGTGACCTACCAACTGCCCGCTTTCTGTTATAAATCTTTTTAAAATAGCTCGTTTGTTTTGTTGGTAGTCATATAGATTAATGTCGAAAAAACCCTTCGGTGTATGGATGGCTGTTTCGTAAAAGATTTTAAGGCTAGATAGTATCTTGTCATCATCTTTCAAAAGAAGTGGCATCTCAGTAATTAAAGTTGATTGTGGCTCTTGTGGCTCTTCATAACTTAATGATGAAAGCTTCGTTACCCTGTTATTAAAACGAAGTTGTTCAATCTCGTCTAGTAGCTTTGTTTCGTTTGGATTAGGTATTAATTCATAAAAGTCACTCAGGTCAACCTGTAAACAACGCAAGATTCTTAGGCATTTTGCAAGTGTTGGTTTGGTTTTTCCTCGTTCCCAACGACTGAGAGTTACCACGTCTACAGAGCGAAACTCTTCATTTGCAAGGTTTAACTTAACAGCAAGCTCACTCTGAGTAAGACCTAGTGAGACTCTCAATTCCTTTAAATAGTCACCAAACATACATTATCCCTAAGCGTAATTTGATCTAATTGAAGTATAGTCATCTATGATAGTTTATGGCGTTTTTAATAACCTATCTAAAAGTAACAGACTCGAGATTACCGTTTTGAAACGGCATTGTGTATTTGTACAGGAGTTCGTTTAACTACTTATGCAGTTTGTCTTCACGGTTAAGAAGTAGGCATGTAAAGCTACATATGATTTGTTCATGCTAATCCTTGCTAGTTATTGATCTGTAGTATGGATTAATCACAAAAAGAGGTTTGTTTATGAATACGAATATGTTGTCTGAAAATTTACAAGCCGAAGCACTTATTGACGATGTTAATCAGGGATTGTTTTATCCTGTTTTTCAACCGATAACTAATGGCAATGGAACTGTCGGTGCTGAGGTTTTGTTACGTTGGGAAAAAGGGCACGATGTTGAATCGTCAATTCGCTGTCTGTTAGACGCTAAGAAGATTGCATGGTTTACTCAAATATTCTTGTTAAGAGTGTCCGAGGAATTATTGTCTCAGAAGAAAATGATTGATTTTCTGACTATTAATATCTCCCCTGATCACGTTTTAAGTTTCACTTTTCTACGTGATATTTCCCCAATTTGGCAAGCATGCAACAAGTTAGGTATAACCTTATGGATTGAGCTTACTGAGAATGAACAATACCCGGTTGGCATTGACGAGAAAAGGATGATGTCCCAGTTTGGAGTATGTCGTGGTCTTGGAATTAAAATCGCGATAGACGACTATGGCAGTGGTTATAACACTGGTGAAGCACTGATTAGGGTTGTTAAACCGAACATAGTGAAAATAGATCGGTCGTTAATGAGAAACCGGAGTGATAATTCGACCTTTTGGGAGCGTCTTAGATTTTTAGCTCGGAAGTATCAGATTGAATTGTTATCTGAAGGTATAGAAAACCATGAAGATTTACGTTTTGCACAATCGCAGGGCATAGATTATTTTCAGGGCTATCACTTAGGCAAACCTGGCTCATTGAGTCAATTGTCGAAACAAGGTGCAGCATATTGCTGATCTACTTAAAAATAGCGTGAATAAATTCGGGTTACTTTTAGTGTGTAAAGCATCATCGTTAGTTTCAAGAGTTTTAGGTTTGCCGGAACATAATGCCATTCTATTAGTTTAATCATGCCTACTTAGTATCAAGTGTTTAATGCCTGCCAGTTTATCTATTTATAACCATTTGTTAGCATTGGGACAAACAACAAAACATTGGAATCGTTATGTCGCAGTCACCTTTGGATCAAAAGGCTTTGGAGCAAGAGCTTTCAGGTCAACAGCCCTCCTTATCTCAAATTAATGTGTTTCCGGTTAAATCAGTAGGTGGGATTGCACTCTCTTCTGCTTGGGTCGAAAAACAGGGCCTTACCTTCGACAGACGTTTTATGTTGGCCTTGGCTGACGGCTCAATGGTGACGGCGCGTAAGTACCCTAAAATGGTCAAGGTGTCTTCTAGCTTGCAGCCAGACGGTTTGATTTTTACTTACGAAGGCAAAGAACCGCTGCGCCTAAAATATGCAAACTTCAAGATGCAAGAAGCGCCTGCAACAGTGTGGAAAGATAGCTTCACTGCGTATACCACCAACGACGAGGCGGATGATTGGTTTAGCGATGTGCTTGGTGTTCGCGTAGAACTTCTGTTCTGTGGTGAGCAATCTAATCGTGTTCGAGAAAAGCTTGGTCAGAATGTCAGTTTCGCCGATGGTTACCCGATGTTAATCATCAGCCAAGCTTCGCTTGATGAGTTGAATCGCCGTAGTCCTGAAACGCATTCCATGGATCAGTTCCGCACCAATTTTGTCGTCTCAAACACTGAAGCGTTTGCTGAAGATGGTTGGAAGCGCATTCGAATTGGTGAGGTTGAATTCGAAGCGGTGAAGCCTTGTGAGCGCTGTATCCTAACGACAGTCGATGTTGAGAGCGGCGAATTCAGAGCAACAAAAGAGCCACTCAATACCTTTTCTACGTTCAGAGCCAATGAACGTGGTGGCGTTTTCTTTGGTCAGAACCTTGTGGCGAAAAATGAAGGTCTGGTGAAAGCGGGTGATGTGGTTGAGGTACTTGAAACCAAAGAGAAAGAACACTACGAAGACTCTTGGGTCGAGTCACTGCACTTAACTTGCGTCGAGCGTGAAGAGATCGCTCGCGACTTCACAACCTTTTGGCTAGAGCCAGCGAAAGAGAACAATTTATTACCAAGCTATCAGCCGGGGCAACATCTACCGATTGAAATGGTAATTAATGGCGAGAAAGTGTCTCGTCGTTACACGTTATCTTCTAGCCCTTCACGCGCAGGTCGTTTGGCGATTTCCGTGAAGCGAGTGGACGATGGTCAAATCTCAAACTGGCTCAATGATCACTTCCAAGTCGGTGACACGCTAGTTGCTCAGAATCCAGATGGCGCATTCTACTTAGAAGATAACCCAACACATCCATTACTGCTGTTATCAGCGGGAAGCGGCATCACCCCTATGTTGTCGATGCTTCGTTACTTAGCCGACCATGGTCAGATTGATGATGTGGTGTTCTATCACCAATGCAGCAGTGAAGAAGATATCCCTTATCAAGCTGAGATTGATAAGATCGCTCGCGAACATGCTGGTCTAAGTGTGATTTATTCACTAAGCCAACCAACGAAAGAGTGGGATGGTTTGTCAGGTCGTTTGAGTGTGTCTCATGTCGCCAAAATTGAGGACCTTCATAAGCGCCAAGCATTCGTGTGTGGCCCTGACGGCTTTATGGATAATGCCAAGAAATTGCTGATTCAAATGGGGCTGAATCCTCAGCATTATCATCAAGAAGCGTTTGGTGTTGCTCAGTCTACCGAAGAGGCGGTGAAGCAGCTGCAGTTAAGTGTGAACGGCTACCTGTTTGAAGGTAATAACCAATCAACCCTGCTAGAGCAAGCTGAGTCGGCGGGTGTGTCTATCGCTTCAAGTTGCCGTGCTGGTTTCTGTGGCGCTTGTAAAGTGACCCTTGAGTCAGGGCAAGTTCACCAACCGGATGTGCCTGCATTGCAAGAACATGAACGTAATATGGGTCAGATACTGGCGTGTTGTAGTGTGCCTCAAACTGATATCGAAGTTGTAGACTAACTCGGTAGGTCGGAAGGCCAGAAAGAAAAGCACATTGAATAGAAAAGGCCGGAAGTTCACTGAAATGAACTTCCGGCCTTTTTGATTCTAAGATTAATTCAAACAATTAATCGTAGATCGTTGGGATCGGTTGACGCTTGTGCTGTGTTGCTTTGTAGATGCCTACTAAGCGGTCTGACACGTCTTGAGGGACTTCTTTACCTTCAAGGAAATCATCGATTTGGTCGTAAGAAAGGTTCAATGCTGCTTCGTCGGCTTTCTGTGGATCAAGCTCTTCTAGGTCGGCAGTAGGCACTTTCTTAACCAATAGCTCTGGCGCACCTAGCGTTGCTGCAAGTTCACGAACTTGACGCTTGTTCAGGCCAAACAAAGGCGCTAAATCACATGCACCGTCACCGTGTTTGGTGTAGAAGCCAGTGATGTTTTCTGCTGAGTGGTCAGTACCAATCACAAGACCACCAACGTAACCCGCAATTTCGTATTGCGCGATCATGCGAGCGCGAGCTTTCACATTACCTTTAACAAAGTCGATTTTTGCTGAGTCTGTTGGTAGTAAACCTGTACCTTCAAGTGCAACGTGAGATGCTGCGTGAAGCCCATCAACACCCGCTTTGATGTTTACAGAAACAGATTGAGAAGGCTGGATGAAAGAGAGAGCAAGTTGTGCTTCATCTTCATCTTTTTGTTCGCCGTAAGGTAGGCGAACCGCAATGAATTGGTAGTCGTTGCTGCCAGAGTTTTCATTCAGGCTATCCACGGCCATCTGTGCCAAGCGGCCACAGGTCGTTGAGTCTACACCGCCACTGATACCAAGGATCAGAGACTTGCAGCCTGACTGCTGAAGTTTCGTTTTAATAAAGTCCACACGACGAGTCACTTCGAAGTGAGGGTCAATTGAAGGTAGTACGCGCATTTCGTCACGAATTAACTGTTCCATTCGTATTCCTTTCCTGCAAGCAAATTAAAAATCTAGTGTTATCATACCTAAATCATCCGATTTAAAAACCTCTTTGCACAAGCTTAGAAAGAGAAGGCAGTAATAAACAATGGAAAAAATAGCCATTTTCGGTAGTGCGTTTAATCCACCGAGCTTAGGGCACAAAAGTGTGATTGATTCGTTGGCTCACTTTGACAAAATTCTACTCGTTCCAAGTATTGCCCATGCTTGGGGAAAAGAGATGCTAGACTTTGATATGAGATGTCAGTTAGTTAACGCATTTATTAGCGATCTTTCACTGGATCAAGTGGAGCTTTCTTTGATCGAAAAGAGCCTATTTACACCCGGCGAAAGCGTGACGACTTTTGCTGTACTCAGTGAACTGCAAAAGTTACATCGTGACGCTGAACTGACGTTTGTTATTGGCCCAGATAACTTCTTTAAGTTCTCATCTTTCTATAAATCAGATGAGATTACCGAGCAGTGGTCTGTAATGGCTTGCCCTGAAAAAGTGAAAATTCGCAGCACAGACATACGTAATGCACTGATAAGTGGAAGCGATGTTGCAAAACTGAGTACAAAGTCAGTTACAAAGATGTTGCAAGATAGTGGACTGTATCAGATAATGTAAGTTCACTAATCAAGAGGTCAGAGGACTATGCTAAAGAGCGCGATATCAGCGACGTTGATCATGGCAGCATGTAGTATGCCTGCGTATGCTGAGTGTGATTTTTTTAGCTTAGATTCGATCATGCTGACTTCTGATGACGACAACTGTTTGGACTTTTCTTCGAGCATTGAGTCTTTTGGCCAACGTATGATGGAAATCAGTGGGCTGAGCGATGATGAACCGGAAAGCACACCGGACTATTGGTCTGACTGGGTTCTTCAAACCAAAGACTCGCCATTGCTGACACAAAGCATTGAGTCAAACTATGTTGGCTTGGGTATGTGGTTTCCAGAAGACCTTGAAGATGAGCAGTATGATATGTCGACTGAAGAGTGGTTGATGAATCATGGTCTTCAACTCAGCATCGGTTTTGGCGAGAAAGTCGAAGGGCAGCCGCGTATGCGCTTTGATTATCGTTGGCACGACTCACGTGACGCCGACCTAATGATGCAGGTTGAGTTGCCATTTTAGACAGGCAGATACACAGATAGATTGCTATCTACGTCTAAATAGTAAGAATTAAAAAAGCCGCAAAAACTCAGTTTTTGCGGCTTTTTAGTATCTGGCTTGCGAGTTTTAATACCAGCACTCACTTTCCGCCAAGCTATAAATCTTCACCAAAAACAAGCATACACAGTTGCTCGAACTCTTCTTCTTTACCTGAGAACAGATCATCAATCACAAGTGAACGTTTTTGACCTGACTGCATGCGTTTCTTCGCTTCTCGCATCACCATCACCAGAGTGTGCTCTTGTGGCAAGTTTGAGTCATCAATGTTCCATTGATTGAATCGCTGAGAAAGAGCACTTTCGCAAAGCAGGGGTTTAAACGACAACACTTCTTGCTTCAATACAGAAAGCATATCTTTAAACGCTTGTTCCGTATTATTGGCATTAGAAGCGCGAGCTTTGGTTTGTTCTAGCTTTTCTAGTAGTGCCGAAGAGAGGTTGGTTTGCGTGATGTAACCCGCTTGTCTTGGGAATGAATCCGTCAAACGAACAGAAAAATCGACACGGTTAACCTGAGTGTTTGGAAAGTAGGTCAGTGACGTTAGGCAGTCGTATGGAATCCAGACGCTTTGTCCTGGTTCAACGGCATACTCTTGTTTGCCTAACTTAATCAAAACCAAGCCACTTTGAACCGATACAAGGCTATGTTTAAGTACTTTCTTGCGTGGTGTGATCACCAAGTGTGAAAAGTAAGCCGATGTATATTCAATAGCGAAGTTCATAGATAGTACCTTAATTTTGGGGCGTCAAGATTACCGTTAATCTTAAAGAATGCCAACAATAACAGGGGATTTTCAATGTTTCTGGTCTGACCTTGTCAAAAGTATGGGCTCTGTAGCTGCGAGAAGTCAAAACAACGCGTAGAATGAGCCAGCTTTTTATTATATGAATTAAAAAATGACCTCTCCAACCGATCCATATGTTGATATTCGTCCTTACGGCGATGATGAAATTCCAGCGGCACTAAACCGTCTTATTAATGATGAAGAATTTATCAGTGCAATCTTGCACTACCGTTTTTCAAACCATGCGTCTTGGTTCAAAGCATTAATGAGCCCGATTTTGCGTGTGTACTTAAAAATGAAGTGGAGCAAGCTGACTAGCGTTGAATCCATTCAGATTGAAGTGAAAAAGTACTTACGCGACACGTTAGCGAAAACCACTAACGGTGTGACGTACACGGGTATCGAGTCACTGGATGCGAACCAAGCTTATCTGTTTGTATCAAACCATCGTGACATTGCTATGGATCCTGCGTTAGTAAATTACGCTCTGCATCAAAATAATCATCAGACTTGTCGTATCGCTATCGGAGACAACCTGTTGAAAAAGCCATGTGCGACTGAATTGATGCGTTTAAACAAGAGCTTCATCGTAAAGCGTTCTTTGAAAGGACCGCGTGAGATGATGAAAGCGCTAGGGCAGTTGTCTTCTTACATTAAGCACTCTCTAGAAACGGGCAACTCAATCTGGATCGCTCAAAAGGAAGGTCGTGCGAAAGACGGTAACGATTTTACTGAGCCAGCAATTTTGAAAATGTTCCACGTTGAAGGACGTAAGCAAAAAATTGCTTTCCCTGAATACGTGAAGTCATTGAAGATTGTTCCTGTGGCTATTTCTTACGAGAACGACCCATGTGACACAGCTAAAGCGATAGAGCTTTTCGAGAAAGACGTAAACGGCAGTTACGAAAAGGGTGAGTTTGAAGATATCGAAAGTATCATTCAAGGCATCATCGGTAATAAAGGACGCGTTCACGTTGGCTTCGGTCAGGTTATCGACCAAGATTTTGATACCCCTGAAGCGCTTGCTGAAGAGATCGATCGTCAGATCCACGATAACTACAAACTGTTCCCAGTAAACTTGCTGGCAGCAGAAAAAGAAGATGAGTCGATTACAGCGGCCGTTAAACAAGAGTTTGAAGCTAAACTATCGAGCCTGCCACAAGGTGCGCGTCAGTACTTGATCGATAGCTACGCGAATCCAGTGAAGAACATTGGTTAACGAGCGTTAGTTAGCTTGCTAGTTGATTAGCAACTTGATTGAATTGAAAAGGAGCCTTAGGCTCCTTTTTTGTTTCTGAACCGCTCCTTGCTGCTGCGATCGAGCATTAACGTATTAGAGCATTAGAGCATTAGAGCATTAGTCTGAATTAGCGTGCGACAGCGCCACCGAGATCTAGATTGGTTGGCCATGTGGTTACAGTGTTGCCGCCCAGATAGATGTTGCCTCTGACAGTCATAGTCTCGGGGAATGCTGTAATTCCAGAACCGCCTATATAAAGGTCGCCATCAATCACGATCCCGTTGGGTAGCTCGGTTAAAGGAGTGCGGATCACGCTCAGATCGCCTTTCACCCTAAAGCCATTCGGTAGCCTTTCCAGTGGAGTATCGGTGAGGTTGATAAAACCGCCCACTCTTACTCCTCTTGGCCAACTGGTGATTTGGCTGCCAATCAAGTCGACGTAACCTTTTATCTTAACCCCGCTCGGGACTCGAGCGAGTTGGCTGTTAGAGCCTTTAAGGCTGCCGTTCACTTCTAACCCTTTGGGTAGGCGTGTGATCGCCGTGTTCTCTATATTGAGATTACCATCTACCACCAAGCCAGTTGGAAGTGATGTATAAGGCTTATTTCGTAGATATAAGTTTCCGTAATTATCGAGATGGTTCAATATTTGATAGTGATCGAGTGGTTCAGCACTGACATTTGTTATGGTTAAGGAACCAATAATAAGTGCAATTATTCTGAGCATAACAGGCTTCTTATTACGATAGACGCTTACACTATAATGGAAAAATTAATCTCGCATAGTGTTTTACCCATTTGGCGGTAGATTAACGAGGAATGGAGCAAAGATGATAGGTAAATCAATGATTAGAGTAAATATACGAATTATTAAGGTATTTCTGATAGCCGCTTCAATGTTTGGCTCAATGTCTGCGAGTGCCAACAAAGTAATTTCAACGCCCGGTAAAGCTGCAGTGGTGGTGACACAAGGCGGTCAACAGCAACGAGTTTGTTATTACGATGACAAGGCTTATAGCATTGGGGCAGTGTTAGAGGTGGGGGGCGTAGTGATTCAGTGCGCTGCAGAAAATGATTTTGAGCAAAATGGTTCACTGGCTTGGGTTCAATTAAAAAAAGACGAGTAATTCAACTCGTCTTTTAATAAGAATATAAATGCTTATATTAACGCGCTAGAGAGCGAGTCTTAAGTTCAAAAATAATCTTCTCAGCGCTAACTTCAAATTTAAAGCGAGCGTTCAACTCTGTGCTTTCTTCAGTCATCTCTGATGCTTCAAATTCAACGTTGCTAGACACTTGTTTAGCAAGTTCAACGTACTTAGCAAACTCAGCTTCAATAAGTGCTTTTGAGTTTCCGTAAACCGTTACTTCAGCAACATCGTCGCCTTCTTTAATGATGAACCCGATTTCGCCTGCACAGCCGCAAGCCTCACATACATCGTTGTTACCAATATCTTGGCTCATAACAATAATCCTCTTACAAAGTCTGAGGTTATTCTAACGAGCAATTTGAACTGTATCTACAAAAATTAAAATCTTTGAACTAATTTATACTGGTATGCTATGTTGTTTGTTGAAGGGGTTAAATGAATGTGTACATTCGCGTCGCCAAATATGTATGTGATCTATCTCATGTTTTGTTGATAAGCAGTGTCATTAATTTGTTAGAATATCATTCAGTTAGTTGCGTCGTAACTAATTTTATAAGACTATCTATTGCTTGATAGGTATTTATACAATGAATTTATTGTTGGGTATTTGATATTCTAAGTTGTTATTTTAGATTAACCACTTAGAGAGGTAAGGTGACTTTCGAAGAATAATTAGACAAAGTGCCCAAAGAGGCAGCACTGTAAAATTGTTCGTACAAAGTATTTGTTGGTATTTAATGGAAATACTTGCGAAAAAATACCTTGCTCACATAATGCTGATAACGATTTTCATTCTGACTTCATTTGATTGAGTTAGATGGATTTACAAAGAGAAGAGCCTGAATATGCCAAAGCGTAGTAAAGAAGATACAGAAATCACGATCCAGAAAATCATGGATGCCGTTGTAGACCAGCTACTAAGATTGGGTTACGACAAGATGTCATACACGACGTTGAGTCAACAAACGGGTGTTTCTCGTACAGGTATAAGTCATCACTTTCCAAAGAAAACGGATTTTACTGCTGCTCTAGACGGTCGTATTTTCAAGATGTTCGTGGAACACATTGACTTCGAAAATGGCCTTGACGCATTTTCAGCTAGCTGGGTTGCAGCACTTGAAGACGCTGAGTTCCTAGCAATCTTACGTTTGCTTTTCCATCATATCGTTACTGCTGAGAGCGCACATGAGTTCGCTGCAAACGGTATTGATCGTCTATACAAGCTGACTGAAACTCAGTTTGGCGATACTAGCGGTAAAGAACTAGAGTGGTTGATTGGTAAATCATTGATTCGTATGAGCCAATAATCAGCACTCAATAAAAGAAGCTCCTGCGGGGGCTTTTTTTGTGCCTGCCGTTTCACTTCTTGTGCGTTTTTCTCTCAATCCCACACCGATGTTGCTGTTTGCTGAATGATGTTATTTCTTTTCTTTTTATATGCTTACGCCCGCGGCTTGTTTTTCTCTTCAGTGTTAAAAGCTAAGTAACCCTAACAAGTAGAGTTCATTTCTAGAGCCTCAAATGCTCAAGGTGAGTCGTTTTGGTGCTTGCTGTTGTGGTTATTAATAAAATTGAGTTTAAGCTGAGAGAGTGGCTGTGAGCCAATAAAAAGCCCCGAACAAATCGAGGCTTAGGATTACGTCATTGTTATCAAGAACGAATACTCAAAACGAGTCGCTCCTTAATCGGACTTATTGTGCGGGGTGAACCTGAGGGAAGCTCATGGTTGGGTGTTTTTCTACGATACTTTTGTAACCATACACATCTTCTATCATCGAAGGTTTCAGTGCATCCCAAGGCTTGCCATCACACACCAAATTGCCATCTTTCAATACCACCAATCGATCGGAATACTGCGCGGCTAAGTTGAGATCATGCAAAACCACGATAACCGCGGCATTGTGGTTATCGGCTAATTCTCTCGCAATCTTTAAGGTGTTGTGCTGGTGGGCAAGATCCAGTGCAGAGGTTGGTTCATCAAGCATCAAAATACATTGGTCACCAGAGTGGTGAAGCTGAGTTAATACTCGAGCCAAGTGCACTCGCTGCTTTTCACCGCCTGATAGTGAAGGGTAAAGCCTTTCACTCAGGTGAGTCACATCAGCAACATCCATTTTTTGGCTAGCAATGCTAGTTAGTTTTTTGTTGGATTCTTGCAGAGGAATCCCACCAAGCTCGACAACTTCATGTGCCAAGAATGGGAAGGTCAAGGTGCTGTGTTGAGGAAGCATAGCAAGGTGCTTAGCTAACTTGTGAGAAGGCCACTTGTCTTTGCTGTGTCCAAAATACTGGATATCGCCGTTGCTTGATATCTCTTGGCACAAAGCTTTAAGCAGCGTGCTTTTACCTGCGCCATTTGGCCCAAGCAGTGTGGTTACCTTTCCCGCTTCAATCTCAATAGAAACGCCATCTAATATCACTTTACTGCCGAACTTCACTTCGATATCGGTCGCTTTTAAAGCTGAAGGAAACATTAAAGGATTCTCCCTTTCTGTTGAAATAGTAGATATAAGAAGAATGGGGCGCCGATAATCGCAGTGACAATACCAACAGGAAGTTCAGCCGGAGCAAGTACCACACGTGAGAACATGTCTGCGGCGGTTAGCAGCAGTGCGCCTAGTACCGCTGATAGTGGCAACAGAACTCGGTGGTCAGGGCCTGCCAACATGCGACCTAAATGTGGGATAACCAATCCAATAAAACCAATCATGCCAGACAGGCTAACTGTGATACCAACGCCCGCAGCCGTCAGTAGAATCAGCTTTCGTTTCAGCTTTTGAACTGGGATACCAAGGTGTTGCGCTTCTGACTCGCCCAGTAATAGAGCATTTAGAGACATCGCTTGGCGGTAGAAAACAACAAACAAGCCAACGAGCGTGACAGCTGCCAGCAAAATTCCTGACCACTTAGCGCCCGCCAATGAACCCATCGACCACAATGAAAGATCGCGCAGCATTTGGTCATCAGCAATGAAATTCAAGAAGCCAATACCTGCGCCAGAGAGCGCACTGATCGCCACACCCGCCAACAACATGATGGTGGCAGAGGTGCCGAATTTACCTGTACCCAGCTTATACACCAGCAGCGTGGTTAAAGCGCCGCCAAGAAAAGCGAACACAGGAACCGCAGCAAAGTTCATGAAAGCAGGGTATTGAAGCGATAGCTCAGAGAACAAAACGATAGCCAGTGCAGCACCTAATGCTGCGCCCGCAGACACACCTATGATGCCAGGTTCTGCAAGTGGGTTTCGAAACAAACCCTGCATCACAGCACCACACAAGGCGAGGATCGCACCAATCAGCATGCACAAGATGGTTCTAGGTAAGCGGATTTCTTGAATCACTAAGTTGATGTGAGGTGCTAAGTCATTGTTTGGTTTAATTAAGCTTGTGGCGCTGTCCGCTAAGCTAATGTTCATTGGCCCAACAGTGATCGAGTACAGCGCGACAAAAGCTAGGGTTGCACCTAGAGCTAACATCGACGTTTTCAGTGGGACGGAGCGTAACAACATAAAGGGCCTCAATATCTATCGCTAACTTCGACCTCCTTCAACAACAGCGTGAGTCAGTTGGTGAGGGAAGCGAATTAGCGATAGCAGAAATAGGGTGGTTGAGTTATAGCGGGTAGATAAGAGCGTTTAATCGCTTAGCTTCTGAAAGGCTCTCGAGACCAAGTCCGCCAACCAAAGCACTGCCATTTACGGTAATGATTTGCTTGTTCATACCTGCAGGCGTTGCCGCTAACATAGGTAGCGATTTCAGGATGGCATCAGCACCGCCCATTTTTTGATAACTACGGCCGCTTACTAAAATGACATCAGGTTGCATCTCAACGAGTGATTCCATTGAAAGTGGCTTGTAAGACGTTAAGCTCTGAGCGGCAGGGGTGATACCGCCAGCTAACTCGATGATTGCGTTTGGTGATGTTTCACCGCCAGCAACGTTGGCAGGGCGACCTTCATGCAGCAACAGGAATAGAACTTTCTTCGCTTCGTTGCTTGGTACTTGGTTCGCTTTCAGTGCTGCGATCTTTTGATTCACATCGGTTTTCACTTGCTGCGAGTGGTCTTCGGTATGGGTGATCTTTGCGATTTGGTCGATACGCTTTAATAGCCCTTCCACGTTTGCTTCAGTGTTAACAATCTCTACATCGATGCCTGCCGATTTTAATTGAGAGATAGCGTTGTCTGGTCCCATTTCATCCGAGCCAATCAATGTGGTTGGCTCTAGGGCGAGTAGACCTTCAGCAGACAGGTTTCGGTGATAACCAATCTTTGGCAGGTTTTCTCCTTGAGGGAAGTGGCTGGTCACATCAATCGCCACTAACTGCTCTTCAGCACCTAGAGCTAAAACCAATTCAGTCACAGCACTGCCCGCACTTATGATTCGAGGTTGTTCTACGTCATTGGCCATTGCCGTTGGCGCAGTCAGTACCAAGCTGATTGCAGCTACTGAAAGGAGATGTCTCTTGGTCGTTAATTTATTGAGCACGTTTAAGTTGTTCATAATCATTTCTTTATATTATCTACTTGTTTCGCGAAGATTCTCAGTGAGCAGTCCGTTCGCATTGTGAGTTCGTATCGATAGAGAGGTTTAGCTCTGCTTCTTTGGTGTTAGTAATCAAGAGCCAAACTTCATGAAAATAGAGAGTTGTTCTAGCCATCTTCAGTGAGCAATTGAGTCGCTGGTATTCCGTTCTCTTGAAGGAAAGACAGCAATTTCACTAGGTTCTCAACGTTGGCGGCTTTATCTGCACCAATGATGATCGGCTTCTTGTCTGATGTGCCTGTTTCTTCTAGCAATGCAATCTTGAAGTTTTCCCAGTCGATGTACTCTTGGCCGTTAATCGCCCAGTAGGGTTCGTGGTCTAAGATATTGACGCTAATCGAATCTTTATGAACTTCAGAAACGTTCTTAATATCAGAGCTCGGCAGTTCGACTTCTAATGACTCCAACTTCACCGATGCTGTCAGCAGCAGGAAAACCATCACGATAAAAATGATGTCGAGCAGCGGTGTTAAGTCCGGCGCTAGGCTCTGTGTGTGAGATGAGTGGGGCGTTTTAATCATGCTTGTCTCGCATCACCGACAGCGACTTTGTTTAATGATGAATCTTTAGTTTCGTCAGACTGATTAGTTTGAATCGACATGCCTTCTAACCACACATTCACATAATTCAAAGTATGTTCTAGCTGCGCCAAAACCCTATCGGCCCAAAGTCCAAGCAGTTGAGACCCTGAGATCGCAGGCAGTGCAATCATCAAACCTGCAGCTGTGGTTCTCATTGCTAAGCCAAGGCCGTCAGCTAGATCGTTAGGTGTAATACTTCCGGTGGTAGCAGCTACACCTTTGAACATCTCAATAAGACCAAGCACCGTACCAAGCAAGCCAATTAGTGGACTGATCACGCCGATTAAACCAAGCAATCTTAAACCTGCATGCAGCTGGTGGCGTTTTTCTTGTAGCCAGATGCCTGCCGCATCTTCACGTAGTCCTTTCGAAAAAGAGTGGTGAGCAAGCAACATCGAGACGCCCTTGTACAGCAGCGGTCGTTTACCTGAAATAGACTGAGCGAGAGCCTCAATCTCTTTGCTGTTGGTTGGCGAGATCTGATTGAGTTCACGGCGAATGGCGCGTTTGCCAACACCAATGCTTAGCATGACTTGGAAGACTCGTTCAGCGATGATCATTGCGGTTAATGCTGAACAGATAAGAAGAGGCCAAGTCATTAAGCCAAGTTGATCTTGTAAGTAACTGATTTGTTGCATGATTAATCCAACCTAAAACGAACAGGTATTTGTACACGGTGAGCAATCGCTCGACCATTGACAGTGTGAGGTGAGAATTTCCATTGTTTAATGGCATCTAAAGCGGCGTTATCGAGCATTAGTGCGCCTGATGAATTTACTAATGCTTGTTTGATTTGTTTGCCTTCCGCGTCTAACCAGACCTCATAAGTTGCGACCCCTTCAACGCCCCGACGTCTAGCTTGGCGCGGGTAATTCGGTGGTGTGGGGCGTGAAGAAAAAGAGGGCTTAGTCACTAATACGGGCTCTTGGTTTGATACGCCTTGGTTTACTTCCTGAGGTTTGTTGGCAGACTCGGCCAGATTTCTATCGACTTTCTTGTCGGCCAGTTTTTCTGGTTGAGGCGTTGGTTTGGACTTTGGTTCTGGGCGTTCTTTCTTAACGACCTTTTTCTGAGTCACTGGTTTCTTTTGAATCGGCTTCTTCTCGACTTTCTTTTCAACAACCTTTTTCTCTACTTTCTTGGGTTGAGGCTTATTGGTGATCGCTTTTTTCTTTGGCGTCGGTTTGGCTTGCTTTGGCTCAACGGCCTTGGGTTCGACAGGTTTAGGTTCAGCTTGTGAGACCGTTTCTTTGATTGGTTCTGGTTCAACCGGCTCTGTGGTGGTTTTTTGTTGAGCTGGAGAAGGCGTGCTCTTGGGAGTGAAGTTGATCGATACCGTGTTCGATTGGCTACCTGCAGGCATCGCAAATACTTTGGATTCTTGAGCGACAAACAACAACGCGGCATGAATCACTAACGATGCACCGCCTGCAATAACATATCTAGGAACGTTCACAATCAATCCTTTACCAAATCAAAATTCTGTATCGGATTATTGCTTAGAATCTAAATAAGATCAATTATCAATTGCATTATCATTTGCGTGTATTTATGATTCTCTCAGTTTTTAGCGAATAGTCTTCCAGACTTTGCTATGTAAGTGTTTAGAGAGATTATATGAGTCCTAATATTTATAAATTTGACGAATCAATCTTGGGCATTTCTAGCCCTGATCCGCTTCGTTTTGCGTTTGCGAAAAAGCATTCTGCACACGCCGGAGGAAGTTCAATTCCGGTCGACCCCAGTAAGAAGTTAGAACTCTTTGACGAACTGATGCTGAGTGAAGGGAAAAAACAGGATACGCGTTGCTTGTATATCCACATTCCTTTCTGTCGTGTGCGTTGTACGTTCTGCAATTTCTTCCAAAATGCCGCAAGCCGTAAATTAGTGGATGAGTATTTCGATGCACTGATGGTCGAGCTAAAGCAGAAAGCCAAAACACCTTGGGCTCAGTCTGGACTATTTCACGCCGTCTATATTGGTGGCGGAACTCCCACCGATTTGTCGCCTCAACAAGTTGAGCAGCTGGGTAAAGCGATTCGTCAATATTTCCCCCTAGCAAACGATGTTGAGATGACATTGGAAGGGCGCATCAATCGATTTGGTGACGAGATGTTTGATCGTGCGCTTGAAGGTGGCTTCAATCGTTTCTCGTTCGGTATTCAAAGTTTCAATACTCAGGTTCGACGTAGTGCTAAGCGCCTAGATGACCGAGAGGTTGTGCTAGAACGTATCAGTTCACTAAGCCGCACCGAGCAAGCGCCAATCGTTCTTGATCTGTTATACGGATTACCACACCAATCTATCGAAGTGTTCCAACAAGATTTAGAAGACTACATGTCTACTGGCGCACACGGCATTGACCTCTACCAACTGATTGTTGCGGGCAATGCACCTATGCTTAATCTTGTTGAGAAAGGAAAAATCCCACCGCCTGCGAATACGCCAGATAAGGCGAGCATGTATTTGGCGGCTGTGGAGTTCATGGCAAAAAATAAGGTCAAGCAACTGAGCGTAAACCACTGGACTCGTGATAACCGCGAACGCAGCATTTACAACAGCTTAGCGAAAACTTATGCCGAAGTTCTACCCATTGGTTGTGGCGCTGGTGGCAACATCGGCGGTCATGGTGTGATGCAGCATCGAACTTTAGACAGCTACATGGAGTCTATAAAGCAAGGTCAATTACCTATTGCCATGATGACTAAGCAAAGCTCATTAGAGCCTATCTTCTCAACATTAAAGGCAGGTTTCGATTCTGGTGTTGTTAGAAGAAGTACGCTACCGAGATTTATGGGGCAAGATACGTTCGACTACCTAAAACCTTTGTTCGCACATTGGGAAAATAACGGTTTAGTTGAGCTTTCGGAAGATTATCTGAGCCTGACTATTGCTGGCAGCTTTTGGGCGGTAAGCCTAGCACAGAGTGTGATTCAAGTGCTTAACGCTGAATACCAAGCTATGCACCCAGCGCCTAAAGCGTCAGGTTCGGGCGTACACCCGCATGCAAGTTTGAAGCACGCTTAATATCGAATTTTTAGTTTATAACTTACTCGTTTATACGGAACATATTCAATGACAGATACAACATTAGAAATGACAGAAACTCTAGAACAACGCGTAGCTCTAATTTTAGAAGAAGAGCCAAAACTACTGGCAACAGCAATTGCTGAGAAGCTAGGTGTTTCAGAGGTTGAAGTGGTTGCTGCTTTTCCAAACGACATGGCGGTAATGCTAGATGGCAGCCGTGCTCAAGAGATTCTAGAAGGTTTAGTGGGTTGGGGCCCTGTGACCACTATCGTGCATTCATTTGGTTCTATCTTTGAAGTTAAAGCGCCATTCCCGAAAGGTAAGGTAGCGCGTGGTTACTACAACCTAATGGGCAAAGAGGGCGAGCTTCATGGTCACCTTAAACTTGATAACGTTAAACATATCGGTTTGGTGAGCAAGGCGTTCATGGGTCGTGAAAGTCATTACTTCGGCTTCTTCAGTGAAACCGGTGAGAACATTTTTAAGATTTACCTAGGCCGCAACGAAAAGCGTGAGCTTATTGCCGACCAAGTAGAACGCTTCAAAGCGTTAAAAGAACAAGCTTAAGTACAGTCAATAGTAAATAATCAGCAGTAATCTGACATAGGGTTGCCAACTGGCTTAAACAAGACATCAATGCTCGAGGATCGTTTAGTTCGCTAATGATTGCTCAACCTCGGGCAAAAATAATAAATCAGAGAAAGTGAAGAAAGGAATTACCCATGGAACAGCAAGTAAAACAAGAACGTCTACAAGGTCGCCTAGGTCCAGAAATCAAAGAGTTTCGCCAAGAGCGCCGTACCCTTCAACTTGCAACGGTTGATGAAGAAGGTCGCCCGAACGTAAGTTACGCACCTTTCGTTCAGAACCAAGAAGGTTACTTTGTTCTAATTTCTGATATTGCTCGTCATGCTCGCAACTTGAAAGCGAACCCTCAGGTCTCTTTGATGATGATTGAAGACGAAGAGAGCTCGAAGCAACTTTACGCACGTAAACGTTTAACGTTTGATGCTCAAGCAAGTGTTGTGGAGCGTGAAACGGAACTTTGGACTCAAGTGATTGGCCAGATGCAAGAGCGTTTTGGTGAAATCATTGATGGTTTGAGCCAACTTCAAGACTTCTCTCTGTTTAACCTTAAAGCTGAGAACGGCCTGTTCGTTAAAGGCTTTGGTCAGGCATACCAAGTGTCAGGCGACGATCTGGTGGATTTCGTTCACCTACAAGAAGGTCACAAAAAAGTATCTAACGAGTAATCTCGTTTAATCGATTTCTTTAGGAGCCCTCCAATGTGAGGGCTTTTTTATGTCTAAATCAAAGAGTTTGGTATATTGGCGTTTGATGACTATTTATATGTAAGGATCGGTACGTGAAACCAGTAAGTCGAGATTGGGACGAGTTCTGTTACCCGTTTATTTATGAAGACAGTCCTATCTGTGATTTTGAGATTTTGTCGGATGAACTTTGTTGCCGAGTTGGATTGGTGTTGTCTTTAGAGCTAGAGCCTCAGGTTCGTGAGATCCTGCAACGCTTGCAGCCAAACATCTACCATTTGAATGGCTCTGTGCGCGGTAAGCTTGCCATCACCGAGTCTGAATTGGTCGAGCTCAAGCAAGATTATCATCGTATCCGTGAGCAGTTAGAAGGGGGGGTTAAAGGCTTTGTCTTACCCGGTGGACACCGAGTGTCTAGTGAACTTCACTTGTGTCGTTGTCAGGCTAAGAAAGTTGTGCGAGCTTTGGTGAGTATTGAACATCATGAAAGCAAAAAGTCGCCAGACCCGATTCTTTTTAAATACGCCAACCTAGTCGCGAACACTCTCTATGCATTGGCCTCTTTTACCAATCATGTGAATGAAGTCGAGGAAGTGGAATTTGTGAGTAAGAGCTACTCTATGCCGAAAAAGTCTATGCCAGAAAACAAAGACTAACGGTTAGCTCTATTCTTATTAAGATTTGAAGAAAGAAGAGACTAAGAAGCTAAACCATTGAGCACTATGCCAGGTTTAGCTTCTATAACAGAGCCTAAGCAGCCGTAGAGGCGCCGTTTAAGACTTTTGCGCCGCGTAGCATAGCTTCGATTAATTCACCCGCGTTGAACTTCTCAAGCGCTTCATGCGCCCCCACCTGATTAGCACGGTCAACACAGATCTCGCTGGATAGTGAAGTATGCAAAATACAGTAAGCGTGACTTAAAGCGCTGTCGTTTTGCACTTCAAATGCAAGCTCATAACCATCTAATCCCGGCATCTCGATATCACTCACCAGAAGATCAATGGCATTGCCAGCGCTGGCTTGGCGTCGCATTAGGTCGATGGCATCTAAGCCGTTGTTACATATGCTGTAAGGGATGTTGATGCTGTCTAAGGCATCAGATAACTGTTTACGCGCAATCAAGGAATCATCCACCAATAAGATGTTCAACGCTTTGAGGCGTTCCCTTTCTACATCGGTCAGCATTGGGATGTGCGCATTCTCATAAGCTGGGTAGATCTTAGAAAGCAGCAGTTCCACATCGAGCATTTGGACAATACGGTCTTCAAAACGTGTAATACCGGTAACAAACACATTGCGACCCACACTGGTGGGTGGAGATTCAATGCTCTTCCAGTCGCACTCAATGATTTTATCAATCGAACGAACCAAGAACGCCACAACTGTTCTTAAACAGTCGGTGACGATGAGTACACAATCTTGGTATTCAGCGGGTGTTATCGGACGGAAGCCAATCGCAGCGGACATATCAATAACTGGAACCGTAAGGTCGCGGATAGTCACTGTACCAATTACGTGATGATGGGAGTAGGGGATCTGAGTCATCGGCTGAAAAGGGACGATTTCTCTGACCTTAAGCGTGCCAATCGCAAAACTTTGAGTGAGGGACAACTTGAACATCAACATTCCCTGTGACTGACTCGCTTTACTGATCGGTTTGGCCATAAGTGGCTCCTACTTAATACGCGCTTAATTTATAAGGATTAATTTAAAGGGAAATGGAAGCCGCAGCAAGTCGCGATGCGGTTTTTAATGGCCTTTAAGGCAGTTGTTTTCGGTTATAGAGTGAAGAATAGCGGTTCTTGGGTTAAAATCACGCTAAACGCTGGCTGTCGATGAATTTATGTCGATAAGCCGTTAGCGGCAAACAGATTTACAACAGTCAGTTCATTCGCGATGTTCTAAGTAATCGTCGTAAGTAAACTGGCAGCAACAAACTGAGAATTATCATGGCAAGAACAGCAGCAGCGCTTCATATTTTGGTGAAGCATAAAGAACTAGCAGAAGACATCATGACGCAGCTTAAAAAGGGCGCTAAATTTCAAACGCTAGCGAAGAAACATTCAACCTGTCCATCTGGTAAGAAGGGCGGCGACCTAGGTGAGTTCAAAAAAGGTCAAATGGTGCCTCAGTTTGATAAGGTTTGTTTCTCTGGCGAGACGCTTGTACCACACCTTGTGAAAACAAAATTCGGTTGGCATGTGGTGAAGGTTCTTTACAGAACTTAGTCATAAATATGTGTTAGATTGAATAAAAGGAGCGTATATACGCTCCTTTTTTGTCACTTTTTTGCGCATTTAAAAGCACTATGGCTGAGTGTTCATCCCAGACGTTATGCGATAATTGGCGCTACGCCCTTAACTATCCGCCGTGACTAATCGGTGAGAGGAGGAGGGGTTTTAATGAGTAACTCATATAATAAATACCATCCTTAAGGAAATTTATGCAGCTTTGCCTTTTAGCCTTTGTATTTATCTAGAAAGCTGTAAACGAGTTTGGTAGGAGAACAACATGGAGAGTTCAGCTATGTTAAGCAATCCAGCGACAGATGTCATATTGCATGCCTTTGACTGGTGCTACGCTGACGTAATGAAGAACGCCCCACTGATCCAAGAGTTGGGTTATAAATCTGTTTTAGTATCACCGGCGATGAAATCGCTGCGCGGCCCTAAAGGTTGCGATCGAAATTCTGGTACTCAATGGTGGCAACGCTATCAGCCCCAAGACTATCGTGTGATCGATAATCAGTTGGGTGACACACAAGATTTTAAAGCGATGGTCGACACGTTAAAGCGACATGGGCTTCGTACTTATGTGGATGTGGTGTTTAACCATATGGCCAACGAATCGGGTATCCGCGGTGATCTAACGTATCCCAATCAGCAAGACATGGCGTCTTATCAAAAAGATGCTGACTATTATGAATCCATACGTTTGTTTGGTGACCTTTCTGAGCCTCTTTTTGATGAGAACGACTTCGTGGAAGCGTTTGGTATCAAGAACTGGAAAGACACGTGGGAAGTGCAAAACGGGCGTATTACCGGTGGCGCCAGCGATCCTGGCCTGCCAACGCTACTCGATAACGATAATGTGGTGGCACAACAAAGAGCCTACCTAAAAGCACTGAAAGAGATTGGTGTGAAAGGATTTCGCATTGATGCGGCAAAGCATATGACACTGGCACACCTACGCAAGGTGTGGACGGATGACATCTGCGAAGAAATGCACATCTTCGGTGAGATCATTACCGATGGCGGCGCGACAGAAGAAGAGTATGAGCTGTTCCTTGAGCCTTATCTTAAACACACTCGCTTAGGCGCTTACGATTTCCCGTTGTTCAACACCATCTTCAAAGCATTTGAAGAGCAGGGCAGCTTTAAGTCTTTGATTAACCCATACTGTTTTGGTCAGGCTCTGTCGAATATGCGAGCGATCACGTTTGCGGTCACTCATGATATTCCCAATAACGAGGTGTTTTTGGAGCATGTGATGGATGAAGTGGATGAGCGATTGGCTCATGCTTTCATTCTTGGTCGAGACGGCGGTGTGCCGCTTGTTTACAGTGAACTGAGCACCAGCGGTATTCTGGACAAGAGCGGTCAGCCTCGTTGGCTTAACGACTGGCAAGCGCCTTACATGAAAAGCATGATTCAATTCCATAACCATGTTCATGGCGAAGCGATGCGTGTGGTTGAAGCGAATGATGATTTGTTGGTGTTTGTCCGTGGCGATAAAGGCATTGTGGTGATCAACAAGTCGAAGCGAAGCAAAACAGCCTCATTAAATTGGACTGGTGCGGTAACCGATTTACTGTCGGATGATGTGTTTGAATGTGTTGGTAAGGATTTAACCATCAAGGTGGAATCGAACCAATGCATGATGTTAACGACGAATGAATTGAAGCCTGTCACGAGTTAACTTGGATAGACTAGAAAGAGAAGCCCCGCTTACTGGCAATCAGTAATCGGGGCTTTTTATTTTAATCTATTGCTCGGTAACTAAACCAAATGGCGACTCAGCCAAACGGCAACTGAGCCAAACCTTGGTTAAACCGTAAACTTATTCAATAGCTCGTCTTGTTGGCGAACATTGTCAGTTTGCTGCTGCATTGCGGTATTCGCTTCTTGGGCCGCTGTTGATACTTGTGTTGAAAGGTCTTTGATCTTAACAGTGTTGTTATTGATCTCTTCCGCTACCAAGCTCTGCTCTTCTGCTGCTGAAGCAATTTGAATGTTCATATCTGAGATGCGTTGAATCGCGTCACGGATACGGTCAAGTGAAGAGTTCGCTTGCTGAGCGCGTTCAACGGCGTCAGTGGCTGTGTCTTTACTTTGGTTCATCGCGTTCGATACTGAGCTTGCACCCGCTTGGAGCTGCTCGATCATGTTGCGGATTTCCGTAGTTGATTCTTGAGTACGTTGTGCCAGAGTACGAACTTCATCGGCAACGACTGCGAAACCACGGCCTGATTCACCAGCACGCGCCGCTTCAATAGCCGCATTCAATGCCAGTAGGTTGGTTTGGTCTGCAATATCGTTGATTACTTTTAGAATTGTTTCGATGTTGGCTGTTGCTGATTCAAGTACTTGTACTTCGGCAACCGCTTGGTCGATACGTGCTGAAAGGTTATCAATCGCTTGAGTGGTGTCACTTACGACAGATGTGCCGTCTAGCGTTGCTTCGTCTGCTTCACGGGCTGCCGCTGCTGCGCCTTGAGCATTGTTTGCAACTTCAGTTGCAGTAACCGCCATCTCGTTCATTGCAGTCGCTAACTGTTCAAGCTCTTCCAGTTGGGTATTCATCGCTTTCGCTGATTCGCCTGCACCTTTAACCGTGATTTCAGTACCACGCTTAATTTCAACACCAATCGCTTTCGATTGAATGATCTGATTTTGCAGGTTTTCAGTAAAGGTGTTGAAACCTTTCGCTAGGTCAGAGAACTCTTGGTCTGTGTTGGTATCTAGGCGCTTAGTTAAATCACCTTGACCGCTCGCCACATCTTGAATGGCTTGGTTAAGCGCATCCAGTGGACGCATTAACACACGAATCAGAACAGTCAGTGCAATGATGCTGAGAATAACTGCAATCAACGAGTAGATCATTGAGCTGTTCTTCAATTCTTCAACGGTTTGGAACGCGATCTCTTCATCCAGGATGGCACCTATATACCAATCTTCACTAGGGATGTGGGTGAAATTAACTAGGAACATTTTGCCGTCGACTTCAATTTCTTGAGAGCCTTCACGAATAGTCGCTTGTGGCATGTAGCTTGATAGCGTTTCACCGTTGTTTTTCGCATTTGGGTGAGCAATCGTGGTGCCGTCGGCTGTTACTAGGAACAGGTAACCCGCATCAAACAAGTTCACTTGGTTGACCAAGGTAGCAAGGTTCGTCAATTCTAGGTCGTAGAACATACCCGCAGTAAAGCGGCCGTTGTCTTTAACTGGAGTACCTACTGATATGATGACTTTCTTACTTGATGCATCCACATAAGGAGCGGTAACAACTAAACTGTTTTTGGATTTAGCATCAATGTACCAAGGACGAATTCGTGGGTCGTAGTCTGGACCGGCATCCCAACCATCATCATTTTCAATAACGAAACCGTTTGCTTCATAACCAAAACCAACCGCTAGGAAGCTGTTTTTAAGCTTGGGCTTTTCTAAGATTTCTTTAACGTAAGCGCGATCTTCAGGGTTGATCTCGATGACTTCAGTCGTCGATTGAGCCAACGCTTTCTTGGCGTTCATCTCCGATACGACGGTATTTTTCACGCCCGAGACCATCTCTTTCAGGCTCGCATTGACGTGGTTTTCTACTGCACTTCTTACAGTGTAAAGTTGTTGTATTGAAAGCAATGATACTGTCACTAGCAGCAAGGCTGATGATGCAGCAACCACCTTATGGCTAAATTTCATTGAGTTTTCCCCTTCTCACAGGCTTTGCGAAGACTAAAGTTAATCGTGTTTTTGTAATTATATATATCGACTAGATTGGGTTTTACTTGAATGTAATTTCACAAAATAGACTGCAAAAATACAACAACCTAAACAATACAAAATTCACTAAATCACATATTTGTTACTTTTAGTATTTGGTTCAATGAGTTGGGGAATGGGGCTAGACAGAGTTTAAGGAGGGATTAAGAATGTATTAATTTGACGATTATGCGTTCAGTTTTCTATTAACAAGAGGTGGGTTGAATAAATGATATGAAATCAAGTGATATACAGAACTTATAAATTGATTGAACTCTAAATAATGCTGTGTATATATTTGTGCTAATAAAAAGCCCCACAAAAGTGAGGCTTTATAAACTGAATCTTTATTGAGTTACATAAGTAGTATCTAATTTAGAATATTAGATGCGCTACACCAGCGATAACTGGAAGCGTAATTAACGTACGTAGAATAAAGATAATAAACAGTTCTAAGATGTTCACTGGAATCTTACTGCCTAGAAGCAGAGCGCCCACTTCAGACATGTAGATCAGCTGAGTTACCGACATTGCTGCAATAACAAAGCGAGTCATCTCGTTGTCGATAGAAGCCGCAAGGATTGCTGGGATGAACATGTCTGCAAAACCAACCACGATGGTTTCAGATGCCGCAACCGCTTCAGGAACACCAAGTAGCTCTAGGAACGGAATAAAAGGTTGACCTAGGAATGAGAATACCGATGTGTATTCCGCAATAACCAGTGCCATCGTACCAAGGCCCATCACCACAGGCAGTACGCCAAATACCATATCCACGGCGTTACGGATGCCTTCAGCAAATACTGACTTAGCTGACTTAACTTGTGATGCTTTGTTTACTGCTAGCTCAAGACCCCAAGAGAATGTTGAGTGACCTGCAGGGATCGCGTCAGCGTCTTTGTGCGGCTTGCTGCCATCAATGAAGGTGTCTTTCTTCATACTTAGTGGCGGAAGGCGAGGGATGATTACCGCAGCCACAATACCCGCTAGACAGATTGCTGCGTAGAAAGGCAGGAATAGGTGCTCTAGCTCTACTTGAGCAATAACCACAAGACTGAACGTGATAGAGACTGCAGAGAAAGTCGTACCAACTACAGCGGCTTCACGCTGCGTGTAGAATTTCTTCTCGTACTGTTTGCTTGTAAGCAGGATACCGACACTGCCGTCACCTAACCAAGAAGCCATACAATCGATAGCACTACGACCTGGCAGGTTGAAGATTGGGCGCATCACTTTACTTAGTAAGGTGCCAAACAATTCTAGCAAACCAAAGTTAAGTAGTAGTGGCAGTAGTAAACCTGCAAAGATAAATACTGAGAACAGTGTTGGAAGTAGGCCTTCTAGTACGAGACCACCAGTGTTTTCTTCCCAGATAAACTCAGGGCCTACTTGGAAGAAAGCCATGAATGCAGCAGCACCACCGATAAGACGAACCAACAACCACAGTGGAGATGGGTTGAAAAGACCGTTTAAGAAAGAGCTTGATGTAATGAATGTAGGTTTGAAAATGGTGCTTAAAACGGAAGCTACAGACATGAAAGCAACGATTGCAGTGATAATAGCAACTAGAGACTCACCGAAAACCGCTTGAATTGATTTAGCTAGAATAGCGACAGGGATCGTTAGATCACCTTGATAGCTGATTGGCGCCATGAAAAGGAATAAACCAATCAATGATGGGATTAAGAAAACCCAGAAACTGCCTTTAGATTTCTCTGTTTGAGCAGTATTCTTGTTGTTAGACATGTTATTGTTCTCGAATTTCTACACGTAAAAAAGCCACATCCTTGGCATTTTTATTCACTAAACGTCCGTATTTTCTCATTGGGTGCAAGATTACCCAGTATTAATATCGCTTGCAATACTATTCATCAAATATCGCTAAATATTCATACTGGTTATTCTGCAACGTATTAAGAGTTTAGAATAAAGTGTTGCGGATGTTACGTAGTTTGAGGTTATATTGCCAGATATTTATAAATTGACTGGGGTTTCAGTTCGATAGGTCAAGTATAACCAGTAGCTAAACGCAATAATGAAAGCAAAAGAGGCAGGGAAAGCCAATGCCAAGATTTCGAAGCGTTGGAACAGACAAGCGCCAATTAAGCCGCCAAACAGGAAGCCAACCACAATGAAAATTAGCAGTTTGGCTTTACGGCGGTCAAAAGGCATCCCCTTTAAGCGAGCGCCAATCATGATCCCAAGATCGGTAATGATCCCGCTCATGTGTGTTGTTCGAATGATTGCCCCGCTGTAAGTGGTGATCATCGCGTTCTGCAAACCACACGCGGCTGAAGCGAAATACTGACCTGAAGTATAGCCTTGCAACAGTGTCCACAGCGCCAAAAACAGCAATCCACCCTCAATACATAGTGCAACACCGTAACGGCGCCCTAACTTCAATGCTTGGTTTTCAATAAAGAACCCGCTGAACGCCGCACCTAACATGAAGCTCATGATCACCAATAGGAGGTGAACAGAAGCCGAGGTCGGTGTAAGCAGGCTACTGCCTAGCAAAGACATGGTGCCGGAGATATGGGAGATAGCTTGATGTTGGAAGCCAAGTAAGCCGATAGCATTAACACTGCCAGCAAGACCAGCTAACAAAAGGGCGCCGTATTCAACCCAGCGAGGTAACTTAGAAATCATGTGGTTCACCCTGGGTTAAATAGAGGAGCAAGATTATAACGCTAGACAAAAGATACGCTAGCGCTGTGAAGCGGTGATATTTGATCTTAGGCAACAGTATTGCAGTTTGTTTTAATACTGTTGCTATATAAAGATAACGGTCAATAACGAGATAAAGATAACGCTCAATGACGAACTAGTTGTAATGGCTCATTTGGTGGTCGAACTTAACCCAACCGTGTTTGCGTTCTTCATAAACCGAAAAGCTCGGCAGTGGGAAGTCTTGCTCTTTAAATAATCCGAGCGGGACGATATAAAAATCAGCGGCGGCAACCGACTGCAAAAGCATGGTGGTGCCACACTTGGGACAAAACTGATAGGTGACTTCATTACCCGTATCGCTGATGCGTGAAAAAGAGGTCACTTCACCGCTGAGTGTAACTTGTTCTATTGGGAACCGAGCCTGAATGCCGAACACACTTCCGGTGCGTTTCTGACACTCATAGCAATGGCAGACAGATGTACGTTGAGGTTCACCTCGGCATACTAGGTTGACTGCTCCACAGCGGCATTCGCAACTTCTGATATTTCTATCTTTAATATGATTGATATCCATCCATGCTCCACTTCTGGTTAACCCTGTATTGATAATTATACTAAAGCCCTTTATGGTCTGCACAACTGGATGAAAACAAAAGAATATAATTGCCCATGAAAAAGAAAATCTTACCTATCCCTCTGATTCTACTGATTCCAATTGTCATGCTGGTTGTGGTGATAGTAGCGGGTATTTATCGCTTTAGCTTAAGTGATGAAGAGATCTTGGCGAAGTTTCCTTCTTCTCAAGTGAGTTATGACCCAGTCGTAGAAACCGTTTTTGATTTGAAGACGACCAATCCATGGACAATTAAAGTTCCTGAGACTAACGCCTACGCTTTTATCAATGAAGTTGATGAGCCTAGAGCCATCGCGTTTGGACGCTATGACTCAGGTGTTGAGCGCGGTGTGGTAACGGTAGACACCAATAATCTTTCAGCCGCCACGTTGGGCAAGGCGAGTTTCTTTGTCGCGCCGATGTGGATATCTAACCAAGGCAGCGGTGTTTTCTATTATCTAGGCCTGTTTAAGCATGACCAGCAACGAAGCCGTGTGGTGTTAGTCGACCAACTTTTACTGGGTGATCGTATACAAATTCAGACATTGGAGGTAGCTCAGCAGCCAGGTTCGCAATCACAGAATAAACTTACTGGGGAAGGTTTTATCGGCTTTACTCAGCATTCTGCGGAACAATCATTTGCAGAACCCCCTTCTGAAAAGGTGTTAATGAGTTTTTCTTTTGATACGCAATCAATTGGTAAGCAATAACGTTTTCGTGAATGTAAGGATCTGTTGTTTATGTGAGCCAAATTACATATTATCTTAGTTAGATGAATGAAATTTAGACACAGTTAGCTTTGTGTCCGCTTATTATTACAAATGGAGCTTGCGAATGATTAATAAACGTTTTTTTAAGACGAAAGATGAAGTTGAAGTGACCTTCGAGCTAGAAGCTCAGGAAGCGAACTCTGTATCCATCGTTGCTGACTTTCTTGATTGGAAAGCCACCCCAATGAAAAAACTGGCCAAAGGGAAGGTTTACAAGTTTAAAACTCGTCTACCTAAAGATGGCGAGTTTCAATTCCGCTACCTAGTTGATGACCAACAATGGGTGAACGATGCGAATGCTGACCGTTACATCCCAAATGAGTTTGGTGAAGACAACTGCTTAGTGTCGACGGTAAACGCATAATCTTTTCTTAAAACCAGCGACTAATTCGCTTCGTTTATTAATTATTCGAAACGGAATAACGTAAACCAATAGAAAGCAGAAACTAGCCGTTTCTGCTTTTTTATTTTTAAATTTAGCGGTTAATTTTATTTCTTATCTAGTGGCTCTTCATCTACGGCAACTCAATGACTTAGGCTAAGTTGGGAAGATTCACATCATATTATGACAATGCATTGATGATTTATGCGTTTGAAAAGCATATCCTATGCCTTTATATCGTAGAAAGACCTGTTTACCGTGTATTCAAAAATATTTCCCTCTCCGTTTGCTGAGCTTTCACCTGTAAAAAAAGTAGCTATTTTGGGACTGCCACTTATTGCTGCGATTGGTGTTGCTTTGCAATCGTCACAATCGGATCTGACGAAAACGATCGATCTTGATTTGCCCGACTCAACCGTTATTGAGTCAATTCTGTCACCATCTTCTGTTACCGTTATTGAGCCGCCGACATTTGAGTACCAAATTCAATCTGGCGATAACTTGAGTAGCATCTTCACTCAGCTTGGATTTTCTTACAAATCGATGATGAGCGTGATGGAAACTGATTTGAACTTCCTTGCTTTAGATACGCTTCGTCCGGGTAATACATTACGCTTTTGGCGTGATGAAGCGACCGGCGACCTTTCTAAAATGGAACTTCAATTTAGCGTCGCGGACAAAGTGGTTTACCGATTACTTGATGACGGCAGCTACGAATTCGAAGACATCTCTATTCCTGGTGAATGGAAGCAAAAACCTCTCGTGGGTGATATTCATGGCAGCTTCTCAATGTCGGCGAATAAAGCTGGCCTGAACAGCCTTGAGATTGACCATATTGTGACTCTTCTTAAAGACAAGCTGAACTTCAGCCGCGACCTACGTGCTGGCGATCAGTTTGAAGTGCTTCAAAAAGCGCAATATGTTGATGGTGTTGCAACCGGAAAACGTGAAATTGAAGCAATTAAGATCATGAATCGTAACCGCGTTGTGTCAGCATACTTACACACCGACGGACAATATTACGATGCTAATGGCGATAGCCTTCAACGTGCTTTCCAACGTTACCCAGTGAGCAGTAGCTGGCGTCAGAGTTCTCAATTTAACCCTAAACGTCTACACCCTGTGACTGGCCGAATCTCACCGCACAACGGTACGGATTTCGCGACACCAATTGGCACACCTGTTCAAGCAACGGGTGATGGCAAAGTGATCATGACGCGTAAACACCCTTATGCGGGTAACTATGTGGTGATTCAACACGGTAGCACTTATAAAACGCGCTACTTGCACTTAAGCAAGATCCTTGTTCGTAAAGGACAAACGGTATCTCGTGGTCAACGTATTGGCCTATCGGGTAAAACGGGTCGAGTGACAGGTGCTCACTTGCACTATGAACTGATCGAACGTGGTCGCCCTGTTGATGCGATGAAAGCGAATATCCCAATGGCCGATTCTGTGCCTAAAAAGGAAAAAGCGACATTCACAGCCGCGAGAGATGAAGCCGACAAGCTATTGAAGGCAGCGTTAGAAACGCGCAATCTAGCAATGGTTAATAATGCTAGTAAGTAGCTAGCCATTAAACTGTTTTAAAGCCGCAAGAGCATCACAAAGCACAGTCAGTGTTAAGTGATGCTCTTGCGGCTTTTTAGTTCTCAATAGAAGGTTCGGTAAGGGTTTAAACTAAAGGCTCTGAGTGCGCGACATAGCTAACGATAGCTTCAGGTCGCATTGGAGGTGAGTAGAGGTAACCTTGGATCTTGTCACATCCCATCGCGTGCAGCTTTTCTAATTGCTCGCGCTTCTCTACGCCTTCCGCAACCAATGACACATTGAGTCTGTGTGCCAGTTGAACAATCAACCACACAACACTTTCGGATGTTGAGTTTGTCAGCAAGTTTCGAATAAAGGTGGCATCAATCTTAATACAATCGATAGGGTAGCTATGAATGTAATTTAAGCTTGAGTAACCAGTACCGAAATCATCTAGAGCGATCGTGAACCCTTGTCCCCTTAGAAAGTCGAGTGCTGACTTTGTTTCTTGAGTTGGAGATAACAGAACGGTTTCGGTTAGCTCAATGACAAACTCGTTTGCTTTAAAGTGATGCTGTTCAATCGTTCGAGTGAGATAGGAAATATAACGCTTAGAATCGGTAAGCTCGTGAGCGGAGCAGTTTATTCCAAGCTTAACTTTGTAGCCTAAGCCTCGCTCCAATTTTGTTTTAGCGCGGCATACCAATTCGATGATCCGTTCACCCAGTTCCACGATCAACCCCGATTCTTCCGCTACCTGAATGAACTCCACTGGCGAGATGTCGCCATGTCTTGTGGTTTTCCAACGAGTTAACACCTCGAAGTAATCCCATCGTGTATCAATGTGATCAACGATTGGTTGTACAACCACGTACATTCCATTGTCATTAGGTGCCTGACTGTCTGATATGGGGCTATCAAGTTCACTTCGTAAGGCGGCGATTAACTCGGTTTTCCTTTGGTAACGAACCCTTAGGTGAGTGTCGTAACATTGAATGTATGTATCTTGACTATGCTGGCACTCTTTTAGCGCCAAACTGGTGTTGAAGATGATTTGTTCTACGTCTTTATTGTCTCCATCTGACCGGGCAATGCCGATGCTGACGTCGAAATCGATTTTGATATCAATACTAGTGTAACCTTGCTTTATCTTATCCAGAATTTGTTCGCAAACAGCTATTGGGTCTGAATGATAGGTAATGAATGCGAACTCATTGCCAGCCGTCCGGAACGTCAGGTTGTTGTCGGGCAAGGTTCGGCGCAAGGTCTCTGCAACGAACTGAAGTACCTTATCGCCAATATAATTACCGTGCATATCATTGATGGCTTTGAAGCTATTGATGTCGAGCAGAGCGAGCGTGAAGGGAGTGACACTCTGCTGAGTGATCGATTCCAAGGTGTCTGATAAGCAGCTACGGTTTAATAGCCCAGTTAGACTATCGTGTGATACTTCGTAGCTGAGTTGATTAACCAGTTGCTCAGAACGGTCGTTGAACCACATTTCACGCAAGGTGTGAATGACGATATCTGCGAACAACTGGTGGTGTTTTATCACGTCTTGTTGTTGATCTGTACTCATAGGCGAACTAAAGGTTGAGAAAAGCACACCCATGACTTCGCCACTTTGACTGCGTGCTGGGATAGCGATTGAGTTCTGTGAGGTGATTTCCTGTCTAAATGCTGATGTTGGGAGTGACTGAACGATATACTGAGCAAATGAGCAATCTGGGTGTTTTTGATTAACGGCTTGTTGGTATATGTGACCATGGCGTGCGTTTATTTTGTCATGCAGTACATGGTCAGAATGGGCAATTACCAAAGGAACCATTTGATCGGGGAAGTGCTTTTTCTCAATGATACTGGTGTATTGAGTACCGAAGGTTTGATGCAAAGTAAGCACGGCAGATTCTAAAAGGTCGATACCTTCCAATTTGAGTAAGCGGCCAATGCGCTCTGTGTCTATCATGCTATTGCGTGTATGTTGAGTCATAGTCACCATCCGTAGCCAACCAGAATCGTGTGTAAGCTGTATGTGTATGATCTTGTGTATACGATCTTGTAGCAGCGCTGTCTTAAGTATTAACAATGCAACTTGCATTAATAATCTTGATATGCGTCTAGTTTATTATTGGTCGTGTTGTGTGATTTTTCAAATTTAGTGCAATATATTTCACAAAATTTGACTATTTCTTTCTTTGTCTAGCCTATCTTTTAGGTGGTCTAAAAATAGCTTGGTTCGTGTATGTGAGTAGTCAAGCTTAGGGTAGTACGCGTAAACCATCACTTCGTCGGCTGTTATATTTGGTAATACTGGAACCAGTGTCCCTTGTTTAAGATCCTCTTTGATCATTGCTTTGATGGTTAACAGTACGCCCATTCCTCGCTTGGCGGCATGAAACAAAGCCTCAGGGTTGGTGGTCGCAAAGTTACCGTTCAAAGTGATGCGCTGTCCTTTAGTTAGCGTGACTTCACGAATAGGACGCTCTCCCCATATTAAGGAGTTGTGCTGCTCTAAGTCTTGCTCGTTGATGGGATAACCATGTTTAGCCAAGTAACTTGGTGCGGCATAAAAGCTAGCTTTGTGTTCGAACAGTGGTGTTTTCTTGAAGCTTAACGAGTTGAGTTGTTCCAGTTCACGACTGATCACCAGGTCCAAGCCAAGCTCAGGTAATTGACCTGGCGTGGTGGTGATAAGCTGTACTTTAATGTCTGGATACTTTTCTAAGAAGTCGTCCATGTATTGCACGAGAAACTTAGAACCAACAGCAATGGTTGCGCCTATCTTTAGTAGGCCCGCAGGCGTTTGGTTAACCGATCGGGTTTCATCAATAATCGATTGCCAATTATCGAGCTGATCCTTGGCTCGCAGATAAAAGAGAGCCCCCGCTTCGGTTTGGCTGATTGAGCGCGTGGTGCGCTTTAATAGTTGAGTGCCGATACGTTCTTCTAACCAGTTCACTCTTTTGCTGATCGCTGAGCTGGTGGTATTGAGTTTACGCGCTGCGCCATTGAAGCTGCCTTCTTCCACCACTTTTACATAACTTTTTACGTTAAGAATCCAATCCATATTATTTCCTGTTGGGACTTAATTAAATTCCAATTTAGCTAATTATCAATTATTGGTTTTGAATGTAAACTCATCTGATGAACAAATAACAAACGAATAGGGAATTTTTTGAGCCAATCGACCTTTAAAAAAACACCGCTACTCTTAGCCATGATGATCATAGCTACAGGGCAGGTAGGGGTGAGTATCTATTTACCATCATTGCCGCTAATTGCTTCAGACTTAAGTGTGACTCAGGTAGATGTACAGCTGCTCGTTACGCTGTTTCTTGTGGGTTTTGGCTTGTCTCAGCTATTTTATGGGCCGATGTCCGATGCCGTGGGGAGAAGACCTATCTTCTTGTTAGGTCAGGGTGTTTATTTGATTGGTACTGTTGTTTGTGTTGTTTTTTCCGACAACATGACGGCGTTAGAGGTTGGTCGCTTGTTGCAAGGTCTAGGGGCGGGTAGTGCCTCGGTTCTTGGGCGAAGTGTGCTGCGCGACAGCTATGATGGCCTTCAACTGACCAAAGCACTGTCTTATATTTCGGTCACCGCTTCGATCATGCCGATTATTGCGCCCGTGTTTGGTGGTTGGATCTCATTCCACCTCGGTTGGCAGGCGGTGTTCCTGTTCGTTTTATTGTATCTACTAGCGATATTCACACTGGGTTACTTTGTTCTGCATGAAACTTTGTCATACGGAAAGAGCCGCTTTGATGCGTGCCAAGTGGTGAAGAACTACGGACGCTTGTTGACCAATCGCCAAGTGTTGACCAGTGCCAGTTACAACTGGATGAGCTACATGGCGAGTTTGGTATCTTTATCGCTGTTTCCATTCTTAATGCAAGAGCAATTGGGGCTGACCGCCGCTGAGTATGGTTCATTGATGATTGTCCCTTCGGCAGGCTTACTGATAGGTAGCGTCGCTTTAAACTTACTCAATCGTAGGTTTAGTACGCCCCAACTGATGAGCCTAGCTATTTTGATTATCTTGGCATCGGGAACTTGGCTTCTTACTCATGAGTTATCCATCTTTAACTTAGTTTGGGCGTTTACTTGGTTGGCGATAGCACAAGGCATTTCGTTCCCATTATCAATCAGCATGTTATTAGAACCTCATAAGAAGCAAGCGGGCGCAGTATCGGCATTGTCGGGCTCTATTCAGATGTGTTTAGCGGGTTTATTGGGTGGGTATCTAGTAGAGAGTTGGGTCACGACTCATCTACAGTTAGGCGTGTTCTACCTCATTATTGGCGCAGCCATGGGCGGAGTGCTTTGGTCTTCAACCAAAATGAACAACAAAGGCGATACTGTTGAAGTGGAATATAGCTAAACACTAAATTCACTATCGTTTAACGCACCATCGTTAATACGTTGTATTTGTGCTGATGGTTTTCTACAATGCTTCGGTCCATTGAATAGGTAAAAACAAAATGCAGCAAAATGAATTTGAAGTACTGGTAAAAGCTATCTGCGCACTAGATGGCCTGCCTCAAGCGCTTGAGCTATTGAAATCCAATGAGGATACAGAAGTCGCTGAGGCTGCTGCATCACTGACTGGTCAATTTGCACTTGCTGAAGTGGAAGGCGAAAAGCGTATTTACCACGTGACGCTTCAAGAAAATGAACAAGGCGAAGAGCAAGAGTACATCGAACATGTCATGAATGAAGGCGATGACTTAATCAAATTTGCAGCTTGGTTCTTTGAAACGATGTTTGAATTGAAGCAAAAAGACACATACCAAATTGCCGGTAAAACTTACAGACAGCCAAAGCGTAGCTAGGTTTCTAAGTAAAGCATTTTAGAAAGCAGCTCTATTGAGCTGCTTTTTTTATCAGTGTCTAAATCAATGTCTTGGGTTGTTATTAGGAATGGAGCATTAAGCTCAAACCAGAATTTAGGTTAACTCATTGATATACAAAAACAATGCTGATTAGCACAGAGACAAAATTAGGCTAATTGCAAATGGATGCTTAATATTGCATTAAAGTGTGATTTAGATCTTTTTTTTGGGCGTTTTAAGTGTAAAATCCGCGCTAAAGAAAGTTGATTATGTGCGGAGATAAGCATGAATTACGAACTAGGCCACGCATACCTTGGTCAAATGGCAGCAAAAAACATGATGCACGAAGCATTGTACGGCACTTCAAAGCCAAAGAAACCATCGTTCTTTAAGCGAATGATGAAGAAAATGGCTAAATAAGCATTTTCAAAAACGGAATTTTAAAAGGCCTTAAACTCGATGAAGTTTAAGGCCTTTTTCGTTTTAGCGATTGGTGAAAGTTATCGCTTTGTTTTGTTGTGGATGGACACAAAAAACACTAATTAAGCTTCTGACTAATGGCTTTTAATGAACTCAGCCAGCAGATTGATTGGATAAGTCGACCACATTATTAGGGATGCTATCTAAGCCATTCTCTTTCATCCACGCTTCTAAGTTATCGGCACCACCGATGTACTTACCATCAAGCCAGATCTGCGGGACGGTGACCGGTGTTTTCTCACCAATGTGTGCTTTTACCTCTGGAATCATACGGTACAAAGCGGCGCTATCTTTTACGACATCGTGGTATTGGTATTCAACACCCGCTTCATCCAACATTTTCTTTGCTTTAACACAGAATGGGCAGGTCGCCTTACCATAAACGATGTTGCCTTTTAAGCTGTCTCGTTTGGTCCACTCTTTGATCACGGATTGGATTAACACACCGCGATTAAGCGCTTCACCTTGGCTGACAACCTTGCCTTCAACAACAAGGATTGGGGCGTGCCAAGAGCCAAGTTTTAGAGGCTCCCACCAGTGAGACAACCAATCTTTCACTTCCAGTTCGACATCGACATCTGATAACTCATTCTCAAAAGTATCCTTAAGAATGTCTTTGGTAAGGGTACATTCCCCACATGGGATATTAACTTTAAATGGACCCCAACTGCCTGCCCAACGGTATAGTGTAATCTTGACTGGTTTCTTCATGGTTACGGCCTCGTTTGAATTCTCTTATCCATATAGAACGGACTGTCGAACTATTTATTTCACCAACCTTAAACTTTCTTCACTTTTGAAGGTTTTTTAGTTTCCCAGTGCGTTATAAATGCAACTGACGCAATAATAATAGCAGCCCCTAGCCATAAACGACCCGGTGGAACCCAACTAAATACAATCCAACCTGCTAAAACATTTAGCGGTAATTTGGCGTGGTCAAAAGGTTGCACAAACGAAGCATCAGCGACCGAGTAGGCTTTTACTATCGCCCATTGAGCGAGTGCCGTCATAACACCGATAACAATCAATATAGCCCAGATTGTACCGCCGCTTGGCGTTTGCCAATCTGGCGCAGCAAGCAGGATGTTAAATGGTGTGATTAATAGTAGAAGATAGACCACCATGGTTGAAGGACTGTCTTGCGAAGAGAGTTTTTTCACCATCAGTGAGTAGCATGCCCAGAAGAAAGCGGCACCGACTGGTAATAACGTTGCCCAGTTAAAATCTTCAGCCCACGGCTCTAGAATCACCATCGCACCCACGAAGCCTGCTAAGGTCGCGCCCCAGCGAGCAGCCCCAACTTTCTCTTTTAAGAAAAGCCCTGAACCAATGGTTGCAAACAATGGCGATGTCATGAGAAGGGCAATGCCTTGCCAAATTGGTACTGGGTAAGCCAGTGCCCATATCCAAAGTTGAATACCAATAACAGACAAGAAGACACGGAATACGTGCAATTTGAGGTTGTCGGTTTTTAGTGCGCGACGAATGCCCAGCGTTTTCAGATAAGGAAGAATAGCGAACAACGCGATGGCGTATTGAATGACGGCAACGGTGGTAGAAGTAAGTCCGAAATGAATGCTAGCAATTTGAGTTAGGCTGTTAATAACGGCAAAGGCTAGGCCTGCGGTTAGCATCCAGCTAGCGCCTTGGATCGGATGGTGTTGTGACATGATGCTTCTAATTATTTGATGTGGTACACCTATGATACGGATTTAGCACCACTTAACCAGAAAAAGCATTGATGAAGTCAGTCAGAATATTTGAATATGAAAAAAGGTTGAGCTATTGCCCTAATGCCGTTCACTTAAGAGTGAACGGCATTTTTGTTCTTAGCATACCGTTGTGG